>CANQHQ010000061.1 GCA_947623825.1 uncultured Bacilli bacterium | reverse complement strand
GACTCGCAATTTAATTATAATACATTTCTTCCAAAATAAAAAGACTATTAACAAATTTTACTTTGTCAACAGTCTGAAGATAACTCCTAGTTATCTTTTATTTCATTTCTTGATCTTTTTGTTGTTTTTCATTGTCATTATTTATACGATTCATCCATTAAATCGATGTGATTTAGTAAAATGCCCGTTCCTTCGACTACGTTGGTTAAAGGATTATCAGAAATAAAGACAGGTACTTTCAATTCTTCTTTTACTTTTGTGACTAACCCTCGAATCAAGGATCCTCCACCAGTAAGAACAATTCCTTTTTCAGCAATATCCGATGCCAATTCAGGTGGTGTTTTTTCCAGAACATTTTTTGCTACATTGATAATTTTTTTTATGTCTTCTTTGAGTGCCTCTGCAACATCATTTGCTGTAATTTGTACCACTTCCGGTAATCCTGAGGTTACTCCCCTACCTGTTACTTCTATTTCTTTCTTTTGTTTTTCCTTCAAAACTGTTCCGATTTCTATTTTGATTTCTTCAGCTGTCGTTTCTCCAATCGTGACTTTGTACTTTTCTTTGACATAATTCACAATATCTTCATCAAAAGTATTTCCTGCTACCTTAATCGAGTCGCTCGTCACAATTCCTCCGAGGGATAAAACTGCCACATCTGTGGTTCCTCCACCAATATCAATCACCATACTTCCTGATGGTTTCGAGATATCGATTCCTGCACCTACTGCAGCGACTTTTGGTTCTTCTTCTAAGAAAACTTTCTTCGCTCCGGTTCGTTCCGCAATTTCACGAATGGCATTTTTTTCTACTCCTGTAATATTGGAAGGACAACAAATTAAGATTTTGGGACGGGTGAGATTTCTTTTTCCGATGGCTTTTTTTATAAATAGATTCAACATTTCTTCTGTCATTTCAAAATCCGCAATGACACCATCTTTCATGGGACGGACTGCTTTTACTTTTTCTGGAGTTCGTCCTATCATTTCTTTGGCTTCTTTTCCCACTGCCAAAATTTTTTTGGTTGTATTATCGATGCTAACGACACTAGGTTCGTTTAAAACGACTCCTTTTCCTTTGACGTAGATTAAAACATTGGTTGTTCCTAAATCAATTCCAATATCTCTCATCTAAATCACATCCATTTCTTTAACTTTCTTGTTTCTTTAATAAATATTTGTTTTTTGTAGATTGTCCACCACGAATGTGTCGGACTTCAATATGAGATTGAAAGATTTCACTGATTTGTTCATATTTTTCTGGAGAAATCTCTATTAATCTTTTTTGTAAATCTTTATGTACGGTACTTTTGCTTACCTGAAATTTTTTGGCTGCTTCCCGTATCGTGTTTTTGGTTTCTATAATATAATCAGCACAGGCGATTACTCGCTCTACTAATTCTCTTCTCATTCTAAACCCTCTTTCTAGTAAATTATATTGTTTGTCTTTGGGTTTATGAATGCTTCTAATTTAACTCGCTTACTTTTTTACCAAAGTAATTTTCTGGATCGACGAGTTCTCCACCAATGGATAATTCAAAATGAAGTCGATTTCCTAAGTTCGATCCTAACGTTGAAGTTCCACTCTTTCCGATGACTTGTCCTAATTTTACTTGGTCTCCTTTTTGTACGGATACTTCACTTAAACTTTGATATACACTTATTACATTGTTATTGTGTTGAATTGTTACACTTTTTCCAAGAAGTTCTTCTTCTTTTACCTCGATGACTTCACCATCCAAGATACTCAATACATCAAAAGTTTCCGTTGCGACATAGTCAATTCCTGTATTTTGAAGATAAATTCCCTCATGATATAGAATGGAATTTGTTTGTTCTTCTTCACTGGCCTGATAGTCATAATAGTTTTTTCCAATCGTGACAGAGGCTTGATTAAATGGTTTCACTACCACTACTTCTGGATTCTGATTCATTACCGGAATATTTTCATCTAAAACGGTTCCGGAAACATAGGTACTGTCGTCTTGGTTATCCTTTTGATTGACCGCAACAAAAACACTGATTAGTAAGGCTACTACAAATAAGGAATATACCACTGGTATTACGTATGGTTTTAAATATAATCTTTTTTTCATTTTTCCACCTCATTAAGAGTTTTAACTAGAAAAAAAGATTTATACCTATTTCTTTTAGAAATTTTGAAATAAAAAAGGAAATGGTTTCTTTTCCTCTCTTTTCTAAACGGATTTATTCAAAAAAACGGGCTGAAAGATAGATATTGTAAAAGAAATTTGTTACGAGTTCAATCAAGGCTAACGCTAATAGGAAATAAAAGGTACGTGCTTGATAAACGCGATTCTTTTTAAAAATTTGATTAATATTAATACTATCTAATGACCAAATAACAAGAATTCCTACTAAAATATATAAGAAAAATTTAGGACTCATTTTCTTTCTCTTTTCCTATTTTTTCTAATTCTTCTTTTGTTTTATTTCTCTTATGTGTTTTTTCATAGTCTTTGATTTTTTGAATTCTTGTATTATATCTTTCTATATTGGAATAATCTGTTTTTAAAAAGGTGTCGATGATATCAAAAATACGAAGAAGATTGGTGGTTCCATCGAGGGCTAATACGTTGGCATCGTTATCTTGTCTTGTCAATTTTGCTTGCCTTACGCTATCTACTTTGGCACACCGAACTCCTTTCACTTTGTTACAGGCTATCGATACACCAATTCCTGTCCCACAAAGGATAATCCCGTAGTCCACTTCTTTTTTTACAACTGCTTCTCCTAAGGCGAAAGCATAATCTGGATAATCTACCATTTCTTCTGAAAAAGAACCATAGTCTACGATTTGATATCCTTTTTTTTCTAAATACCGCGCAATTTTTGTTTTTGTATGGTACCCACGATGATCATTTGCTAAACCTATTTTCATATTGTTCACCTCTATGGTTAGTATACCATACTTTTTTCATTTCTATCTTGGTTTTATTGTAGAGATTTCTTTTCCATGAATTTTAAACAAAAAAAATAGAGGGTTTTTCTATTTTTCGTTTGTAAATCCATATTTTTGATTAAATCTTTGTGCTCTACCTGCTTTTGAGGTGCTTTTTTGTTGTCCAGTGTAGAAAGGATGACACTTTGAACATACTTCTACATTGATTTCTTCTTTGGTTGATTTTACCTTAAATGTTTCTCCACAGGCACAAGTTACGGTTGCTTCTTTCATTTCTGGATGAATATTTGCTTTCATACGGCTTCTCCTTCCCCCTAGATAGTTGCCTAGGTTCTATTAGAGCTTTTCCTTCGCCATGACTCCATGCAAGTCATAGTAATTAAATGCTTTTTTATTATAACAAGGTTCTTCTTTTTTTTCAATACTTTTTTGTACTTTTTAATTTTTCATAAATTTGATTGGCTATCGCTTTGTATCCATCTAAATTTGGATGAATATCCA
>CANQHQ010000060.1 GCA_947623825.1 uncultured Bacilli bacterium | reverse complement strand
TACTTCACCAACCTTTATATTCTTTTTTATTATATCAAAAAAAACACATGATTTAAAATTTCATGCGTTTATCCTGTGCAAAAACAATGTGGTATTTACAATTCCATGTTGTATGTGATAAAGTATGATTGTCATCCATTGGTATGACCTCCTTTTGCTTTTTTTATTACTGACAGACCAAATTCAGTATAGCAAAAGGAGTTTTTATTTTAAAGACCCAACGCTAAAGCTCTACCGAACTCCCAGACTATCTGGGAGTTTTCTTGCACAAAAAAATGAAGATTATTCATCTTCATCAGGAATTCTTAAAATAATTTCTCCATCCTTAGAGTACATATACTTCTCACGGGCATATCGTGCCACATAATCCGGATCTTCGAGTTTCTCCACATCTACTTTCAATTCTTCTTCTTTTTCTCTTAAGGAAAGCATTTTTTCTTTTAAAAGTTCCTTTTCTTTATACTTAGAAGCAATTTGAACCCAATAATTTCCTACTGCCGTAAAAACAGCGAACACAGCAAAAAGACAAATTGGCACAAAAAGAACCAACCTGGCACATGTTTTTCTTCGTTGAATTTTTTTTCTATCTTTTGCCATATCCACCATCCTCCTACCCAAATTATAAGAAGGGAAAACGAAAAAAACAATTCTTTTAGATAGAAAAAAAAGGACTTGACACAGTTTTATACACATCCCATTATTTATGTGGAAAAGCAAATCGTGTTCCTAGCCAAACCCCAAATCCCAACAAAAAAAGAAAATAAAAATGAATGACGCCTCCATTGATAAGATATAAACAATAAAAATAGAAAATACAAATAGTAAAACAAAACAAAAACGTAAAAATAATTCGAAAAACTTTTTTTGATAAAAACAACCAAGAATAAAAAAGACGAAGAAGATAAGAAAGTAAAATCCCATAAGAAAAAGACACAACCATACTCTGTAGTTGCACAGATAGTTCCATTACTTAAACAACCTATGAATCAAACTTGCTTCTTTTTCTTTCTTCGTCGCATCATCTACATAAGCCAACGATTGCACAAACCCTTTAATCGAAACGTTCCCTTGTAGAGTATCTAATTTCAATAATTCTAATTCTTCTCCCTTTAAAACCAAAAAACCCATCACGGTCTCCATCAAAAATTCTTCACTATCAAAACTTTCAATCTTTTTCACACCGGTAACCAATACATTCTTTCGTTCCACAATATTAATACTATGATTATAATTTGAAATCGTTGTATCTTTATCCATAATATCCTCCTACTAAAGAATATGAAGGAAGAAGAAAAATAGAAGAAAAAGTCAAAAAAAAATCCCCGTAGGGATCTAAAATCATACTATTCTTCGTCAGAATCAGCTGAATTTTCCTCAGAATCTACTGGATCTTCTGCTTCATCGTAAGCTTTGAAAATTGCTTCTTCAAACATTGCACGTACTTCTTTATTAATTGGATGAGCAATATCCTTATATCCTCCAGGTATTCTTTTACTTGGCATAGCGATGAATAAACCATTCACCCCTTCGATAATTCTGATATCATGCACAGCAAAACTACCATCGATTAAAACAGAAGCAATTCCTTTCATTTTTGAACCTTCATTTTTAATCTTACGAACGTTTACAGTTGTTATCTCCATGTGCCATATCCTCCTTCTAAAGCATTCACTTTATAATTCCATGATATACACTTCTTCACTAAAAGTCAACATTTTTTAAGATAAATCGGTGGAAGAAGTCCCAGAAATTACCAATTTATGAGTAAGGACATCACTGTAACTAAAAGATTTAATGAATTGCCCATGACGAAGGCGAATGATAAAGACCGAAGGATAGGTATTCGTAATCGTACCAAAGAACTCTTCCGTTTGATTCCTAGTACCGCGAAAAAAGAAGTGCATTTCTTTTCCTAAATACTGATCCATTTCGTTCTTTACGGTCTCAATCGTAATCATCTTGGATACCCCACAAACATACATCCTTTTGTGACAACTCCACCAATTCCTTCTGCACCATAACGTGTTTTCTCAAGGAGAGAGACCAAATCAACTGGTTGATTTCTGTCATATAAGGCAACACCACAGGCAATGATAGCAGGATCTAAGGCATGGATATTAATTCGTTTTGGACTGGAAGCAAAGGTAGCCCCTGACTTAATCAGTTCTTCATAATTACTTTGACAAGCTCCTGCGATAATAATCAATTTATCTTGATCTTTTTCATAATGTCTAGCTCGTTTAACTGCTTCAATAAAGTTTTCCGTATTCTTATAACTATGAACATCCTGCGTAGAACCTTTTCTCTTATAGTAAGCATCATGCCCTGTAATCACTAAAATATCTGGATGCAATTTCTCCAAATAAGGTTCAATTTCATCGGCAATATCTACTTCTGGAAGACAAAGACCATAAGCCATAATATTCATCTTCTTATAAAGCTGCAAACATCGATCTAAATACTCTTCGTCTCCATCAATATGTAAAACTTTCCCAGGCAGGTAAAAGAACTCATTTCGATCAAGATTTAAATCTTTCTCCATCCGTTCATAAATTTTATCATCGTCTTCAATTTTTGTTTCTTCTACTTTCTTTAAATCCGTTAATTGACTATCCGCATATAATCGAAAATTAATCCCTTTTAGATAGGCTATTTCCCCTACCACATCAATAATTCGAAAGAAAACATCGTTATGATAAGAATTTCTCGTTACAATATCTCCAATATGAAAAAGCATAGAATCACCTAATGAATCCTATGCTTTTAAAAATCGTTTTTATGACAGATTTTACTTTCAGTAAGTTTTCTTTTTTCCTATCAACCGAGCGATTATAGAAACATAAATAAGCACTGAAGATATGATACTAAAAAAAGATACAATGACTACAAATACTATATTTTATCTTTTGGATTTTGTTGCTTCTCCAGAATAGAATCCATAAATAGGATTTTCATACATTTTTTGAAATCGTTGTTCTATAAATTCTTTTTTTTCACCCTGTTGTTCTAGTTTTTGTTGCCAATATTCCTTATATCTTTTTGGACTATATTGGTCTATTTGAAAATATTCCTCGTTTCTATAAAGAGAAAAAAATAAATCTGTTAAGTCTAAATCAACCGTTGTATTAATTCCCACTTCCATAGCGGTTTCTCCGACTCTTTTTACACAATCTTTAAAATGGTACCCACCAACAACTAATTCATCGATATGCCCAAGCTGATTTAGTAAAAATTGCTCATTTGGATATTTTGGTACAAAATTTTCTTTATAAGTACCATCACTATAACATTCACTTGCTTCATCAAAAGTAACATCAGTATAAATGATTTTATCTTCTGGTTGTGGTACAATTCCAAATATATTTTTATCAGGATATAATGCAAATACAACTTGATAACCTTTATCTCGATATCTTTTCTGAATACATTCATTTAGTATAGGAAGAGGTCTTTTTATATTCCAATCATCGTATAAGGTATCATCTTGAAATAAAAACATTTTTGTATACTCTTCAATTGGATATAAATATAAAAATACTTTACTCATATGCATCATCTCCAACCAATACAATTTTATCATATTTCTATTTATTTGAAATCATATGCATCTAATTACTAACATTTATGAACGACTTTTCCGATTTGTTTTGACAAAATGTTTAATCCATGATGAAGTAAAGTAAATGTGGGAAAAATTTTAAAGAAAATACAAGTTATATAATTAATTTGTATTTTTTTTACATTC
>CANQHQ010000059.1 GCA_947623825.1 uncultured Bacilli bacterium | reverse complement strand
AATCATAATAAAAAGAAGTGTAATATTCAATCACATTTCTGTAATTAATTATTACACTTTTATAGTACCAAAAAGAATGGAATTAGTATCCCATTCTTAAAACTTCGATTGTCATATGATATTTCACGCCCGCCGCATAGGCAGCTGCATTATTTTCCATTAACAAATCTAACATATATTTCTTTCCGCTTCCAATTGAACCCCCTCGATCCAAAACAATCGCCACAATTGGTGAAGTAGAGGCATCGGAGATTCTTAAAATCGTTCCAAACGGATACTCAGTTCCAGAAGCAACAATACGGACACTTCCATAAGTCGCATCGGTATAGTAAATGTTTCCACTACTAATATCGTATCCTGTCGCGGTTTTTCCAGAAGTACAACCATAACAATCATGACCATAATGGCTGACATTTCCCCACGTCGTGGATAAAACTGGAAAATCCGTCGTATCTACAGTCTGTATATAGGAATCAGAAGTCTTTGGCACTGGTGTCGGCGTCGGTTCAGGTGTCACTTCCGGTGTCGGTTCCGGTGTTGGAACAGGCGCTTCCGTAGGACTTGGTCCCACCACTTCTCTTGTCTCCTCTTCAACACAAAGAGAAGCACTTTCTGGATTCGATATAACAAAAGATTGTAATCTCTTTTCTAAATTCTCATTGGACGCACATTGATGAACCGTTAACTCAGAAGAATCCGAAGTAATAAACACGATTCCAATTAAAAGTACGATATAAATACAAACTGCTCGGAAAGTATAATTATAAAATTTTTTCATAATTCCTCTCTTTCGAACGTTCTTATTATATCATATTTTTTTTCTTTTGGCAAATGGAACGATTTTCACAAAAAAAAGTAAGAGAAATTCTCTTACTCTGTTCGAAGGGCTTCCACAGGATCCTTCTTACTAGCCATACGGGCAGGAATGAGTCCCGCAATGACAGTCAATGTCATACTGATAATGACAAGGATAATCGCCCCTACGACTGGTAAACGGGAAATATTCGAAATATTCACGACACACTTAATCACAAAGTTAATTGGAATATTCAATAAGATAGTAACAAGAATACCAAGAACACCCGCACTGAGTCCCTCGATAAACGTTTCCGCATTGAACACACGAGATACATCTTTCTTGCTGGCACCCATGGCCCTTAAAATACCAATTTCTTTCGTTCTTTCAAGAACAGAAATATAAGTAATGATACCAATCATAATACTAGATACAATCAAACTGATAGCAACAAAAGCAATCAATACATAACTGATTGTATTAATGATACTAGAAACACTCGACATCATCGTACCAACCACATCGGTATAAGTGAGTTGTTCCTCTTCGCTTTTGGTACTATTATAATCATCAATAATCCGGACGATTTCTTCTTTAGAATCAAAATCGATAGGATAAATACTAATCATATCTGGATCTTCTAAATCGACAATTCCTAACTGTAGTAGATTCGTCTCATACGTTGCCATCGCATTTTCTGTGTAACTAGCGATGACATTGGCTAATTCTTCTTCGGATAAACTAGCTAAATACATTTTTTGTTCGTCTGTTAAATCGTTGACATTAAAAGTAGAACTATCTGAAAATTCAATTCCTGTAAATACATTGATTTCTGGGTGTTCTTTTTGTTCTTTCGCAATCTCACTTTCGTTGATTTTATCGATGGTATACTTCGTCAAATCACTGGTATACCCAATCACTCCTGTCGTTGAAATAGTCGATTCTTCATTGACACGAATGATTCCAACTACTTCAATTTCCTCAGAGCGATCAAGTAAATCCCTCATATAATTTTCATCCCCAGAAAGATCCACCCAAAGATTCTTTTGTTTTTGATAGTAATCGGTATTCAAAACCAATTTATATTTTAATCCAACAATCTCATCATAGTCATAAACATATTGTTTGGCTTCTTCTAATTTTTTTCCTTCCATAATGGCACGAATCATACTCTTCAATTCATCTTGATCCAATAAACCTAAAGAATATAAGGCATAATCACTAACCTGATTGTTTTCATCGACAACCAAAACAACTTCATTATAGGCATCTGGCCAACTTCCAGCCACCAAATCATATTGAGATTGTAAAAGTTCTCGATTATCGGTCAATTCCACCCACGAATTTACTTCCCCCATTTGGAAAGCATACTCCGTTCCCATTCCTTCTAATCCTAAATTATCAAATACCGTACTTGGATTGACTTTGACAATTTTTTCAGAAGCATCTGCTTTATATAAATTAAGATTCAAATTATAACTGTATTTAATATCACTCACATAATCTCGAATATTCGAATCTTTCCCATCGAGAAATTTTTTAAAATCTTTCAAATTGTTTGTTTTCATCTCATTCGATAAAGAAGAAATCATATCCGACATAATATTATTAGAATACACTTTGTTTTCTTCCTGATCTTCTACTTTTCGATTCTGTCCCATCAAAGTCATCATCATACTTGTCGTATCGACAGAATTCTTCTGAATCGTCAAAGGATAAGAAGACAAAGTATCCTCTTCTACACGATGAATATAATCTTGTACTCCACTCGAAAGAGACAAGATAAGGGCAATTCCTATAATTCCAATGGAACCCGCAAAAGCCGTAAGAATCGTTCTACCTTTCTTTGTCATTAAATTATTCAAACTAAGAGATAATGCTGTAAGAAAAGACATAGAAGTTTTTTTCTTTGAACCTCGTTTGGTCTTTTCTTTTTTCTCCTCATTGATTTTCACATTTTCTCGTACTGGATTGGAATCATCAATGATATGTCCATCCAAAATTTTAACGATACGAGTAGAATACTGTTTCGCCAAATCCGGATTATGGGTTACCATAATAACCAATTTTTCTTTGGCAATTTCTTTCAACAATTCCATAATTTGGACACTGGTTTCAGAATCCAATGCTCCCGTCGGTTCGTCCGCAAGTAAAATATCTGGATCGTTAATCAAAGCACGCGCAATCGCAATTCGCTGCATTTGCCCACCTGACATTTGATTCGGTCTTTTATTCATGTGAGCTTCCAATCCCACTTTTTTCAAAACAGCTTTGGCTCTTCTACGTCTCTCATCTTTCCCAATTCCAGATAAAGTAAGGGCAAGTTCTACATTTGAAAGTGCCGTTTGATGAGGAATCAAATTATAACTTTGGAAAACAAATCCAACAGAATGATTTCGATACGTATCCCAATCTCTATCCTTATACTTCTTCGTCGAAACACCATTGATGACCAAATCTCCTGTCGTATAATTATCTAGTCCACCAATGATATTCAACATCGTCGTTTTTCCACTACCACTCGGTCCTAAGATAGATACAAATTCACATTCTCGAAATTGAATTGTAATCTGATCCAAAGCTTTTTGTTGAAACCCCGCTGTATGATATATTTTACTGATATTTTTTAATTCCAACATAAAAATATCTCCCTTCGAAACATTCTCTCTAACATTATACCAAAACAGAATAAGAAAAGAACGGTTTTTCCTAAAAAAAACATTTTTTTACATAATTCGATTCAAAACAAAAAAAGTCGATGTTTCCATCGACCAAATTATTCGTTTGACTCTTTATGAGTTTCTTGTGTATGTGCATTTCTTTCTGCTTTTCTTTTATCACGGCAAGCTTTGCATCTTTTTGGTTCATTATTGAACCCTTTTTCTGCATAAAACTCTTGTTCTCTTGCTGTAAAAACAAAATCTGTTCCACAATCTACACAAGTAATTGTCTTATCTTGATATTCTGGCATCCTACTCTCCTCCTTTGTCCCATCTAGATTTTTTTAACTTTTGGCATATTCTGAAGAACAAAACACCATCATTTAAAATAATCTATGAATTCTCACTACCCCATTATAGCACAATCTTAAGAAGAATGTATAGATTTTTTTTACGAGTTTTTTACCTTTTACATTTCAAAAAAACTTGCTAATAAAAATCAATAAAAAATTTAAAAAAATTTTAAACCATACTAACATAGACCTATTTCT
>CANQHQ010000058.1 GCA_947623825.1 uncultured Bacilli bacterium | reverse complement strand
GGTCCAGAAAAAAAGAAGAAAAAACCTTTTACTTTTTAGGTTTTTTTGATATAATACCTGTAGGAAACGAGGAGGGATATTATGGCAAAAGTTGGAAATAGACAAAATAAGACTCTAGTGTGTACGGAATGTAATCACGAAAATTACAGAGTAAGTAAGAATGTAAAGAATACAACGGAAAGACTTGAAATTCGTAAATATTGTGCTAATTGTCGTAAACATACAACACATAAGGAAAAGAAATAAAGAATGGAAAGAACTTATTTTTGATTTTGAATCATATTATAGGAGAAGTAAAATTCTCCTATTCTTTTATCGTAAGGAGGAGAAAAAATGGTAAATGTAAATGACTTAAAAGTAGGTATGACGATTCAAATGGATGGGAATATCTATACTGTTTTGGAGTTAGGTCATGTGAAACCTGGAAAAGGAGCTGCTTTTGTAACAGCGAAATTAAAAAATTTAAGAACGGGTGCGATTATTGAAGAAAGATTTAATGCAGGAATTAAGATTGAAACGGCACGAATTGAACGAAGAGATATGCA
The DNA here is from genome assembly GCA_947623825.1 of uncultured Bacilli bacterium. Lineage (GTDB taxonomy): Bacteria > Bacillota_I > Bacilli_A > RF39 > UBA660 > Alloscybalousia. The sequence goes on along the minus strand of CANQHQ010000058.1, from coordinate 4,210 downwards.
GTATCTTTATGAGATGAATGGAATCTATTATTTCATGAATATGGAGACTTATGACCAAATCGAATTGAATCAAGCCTCTTTGGGAGACGATGCCAAGTATTTAAAGGAAAACCTAATTGTTAGTATTACTTCTTATGAAGGAGAGGTTTTAGGTATGGCACTTCCAGATAAGATTGAATATGTCGTTACTCATTCAGAACCTGCTGTAAAGGGAAACACGAGTAGTGGAGCAATGAAAGATGCTACTCTTGAAAATGGGCTTACTATTAAAGTACCATTATTTATCGAAGAAGGGGAAACCATTTTGGTAACTCCTAAGGATGGAAAGTATTCTTCTAGAGCGTAGAAGAATCTTTTTTTTGGTCTAACTTTTCTCTTTTTTCATAGGATATAGTAGAAAAGAGGAAAGAGAATGATTAATAAACAAAGTTTATGGTTTTTAACATTATTTAGTCTTATCTTAGTATTAAGTGTGTATTATATTACCATGCCAAATGAATTATTACTGACCAATAATGGAAAAGAAAAAGCGAAAGATACTTCGGTTTCAGCAGAGTCAGGAGATGCTTCTACCACGAATGTTTCTATCAAGGAAAGTGAACTGTTGGTATCAATGCGCGTCGAATTAGAAGAAGAACGAGAAAAGATGGTATCCGAGTTAGAAACGACTTTGACGAGTGAAACAGCTACGGCGTTAGAAAAAAATGATGCCTATGAACAGATGAAAGTATTAAATGAAGTAAAGGCACAAGAAAAAAATTTGGAAGATCAAATCAAGAATACTTTTTCCCTCGATAGTTTTGTGAAAATTGATGGTAATCATATTAAAATTGTCGTGATTAAAAAAGATCATGATGCGGCCTTAGCCAATCAAATTATGAAAAAGGTGCAAGAAAACTTTACGGAAAAACGGACGATTACCGTGAAGTTCGAAAAGTAGGTTAGGCAATTTTACTATCTCTTTTGTTTTTGGTTACATAAAATACTATGAATCGTTATGTATCAAAGCAAAGGGGAGGAAAGAAATGCACAGAAATATATTGACCAAAAGGGAATATGAAGTTTTCTCTTTATTGGTAAGGAATCATAGTACGAAGGAAATCGCACGAGAATTTGGGATTAGTGATAAAACGGTAAGAAATCATATTTCTAATGTGATTCAAAAACTAGGAGTGAACGATCGTGCCGGTGCTGTGATTGAATTATTAAAATTAAAAGAAATTTCTTTATCAGAATAAATAGAAATGTTTATTCTTTTTCTTTTGGTTTTTTCATAAGATGAAATAGGTGAAAGATATGCTGAAAAGAAAAGCGTTAAGAAAAATATTGATTACTACTTTTGCATTATTTACACTTGTTGTTATTTTTTCTATTACCAATGAGAAATCTCTACAGGAAATTCATGTAACACCGGATGTTCAATATGTGACTTCTCTGGGGATGAATGATATTTATCTTCTTTCGAAGGAGAAATATTTGGTTCGAACGAGTGTTTTTTTAGAGGCAGAAAGTATCGAAGATAAAGTAAAATTATTGTTGGATTATCTAACAGTGGGGAAGAGTGAACACTTACCCGTAGGATTATCTCCTGTGATACCGGAAGGAACCAAGGTTTATGATGTTTCTATGGCGGATACGGTGGTTACGATTCAATTTTCGGAAGATTTATGGAATCTAGAAGAAGACTTAGAAGAACGATTGATGGAGAGTCTTGCGTATACGATTACTTCTTTGGATGGCGTGACGGGAGTAAAAATTCAAGTAGAAGGGCTTCCTGTGACGGAATTGCCTCATTCTAAGAAACCCGTTCCTGAGATTTTAACGAAAGAATATGGGATTAATAAAGTTTATCATTTTCAATCTTCTTCTGGAATTGAAAAAGTAACGATGTATTATATTGATCAGATTGAGGACGGAAACTATTATGTTCCAGTTACTTATTATACGAATGATGATAGGGATAAAATTGATATTATTATTGAAAATTTATCTAGTCATTATCTCTATGATTCTGATTTGATTTCTTTACTGCAAAGTGATGTGGAACTTATGAATTATCAGATTGAAGATGAATTGATGCTTTTAAATTTTAATCATCAGTTATTCCAAAATGAAAAGTTATTAGAAGAAATTACGTATCAAGTTGCTTATTCTGTTTTTGATAACTATGATGTCGATACGGTTTTGTTTACGGTCGAAGGAAAAGAAGTTACGAAAATCGAAAAGTAAATTTTACTGAGAAAAGAAAAAGGAAACATAAAAAAAGAGGATTCGTTTCCTCTTTTTAATTGAATTTTATTTCGGTATCTTTTCCTTGTTCGATAGCGAAGTAGTAGAAACCAATTCTTTGTCCATTTTTATAAGCATCGATGCGATATATTCCTGTTTCCATGTTGTCGATTCGTGTTCCTTTTTGACTTTCGATCCATCCCGATGCATTTTCGAATTCTACTTCTGTTTCTTCTTCTGCGTTATAAATTTGATAATCTAGATTTTGTTCTGTCGCATTGATGATGGTAGCGCTTCCATAGGAATCGATTTTCTTACCTAGAGTGATTTCTTTCGCTACTTTGTATCGCTTTCCCTCTTTTTCAAAAATGATTGTCATTTTTACCTTTGCTTCGGAAAGTCCATTTTTTTCATCACTGACAAGAGAGAATCCTTTCCCATTTTCAAAATGAGTAGTTTCTTTTCCTTTGACATTGACTAATTTTTGATTTTCCTGTTTTTCTTCCCACTTGATATCGATACTTTGAATGGTGGCATTGGTAATGGTTACTTGATAATCCTTTTGAATTTTTCCGCCTTCTGTTTTTTCTTCTAAGGCATAGACACTCATCGTTTCTCCACGAAGGTCTTCTTTTAAAAAGGTGTAGTCTTCATACCAATTTTCTTTGACTTTTCTTATATCATTTTCCTCTTTACTGACGGAAGTGAAGAAAATTGGTTCTTTTTCATACGTTGTCAATTCTGTATTTTCTTTGTTGTTTTTTATTTTGAAATGGCAAATTCCATCATCTAGTTCTATTTTGTAGTAATTCTTATCGAGAATATGGTATCCTTTTTTGGAAGAAAGTTGTTGGAAGGCATATTCTTCTTTTTGTAAATCGCTTACTGAGGCAATTCCTTCTTTATTTGTCGTTAAGGTAACGATAGGGAATCTTCCATTATAAAGTTGGATTTGGGAATCTTTGATTGGTTGATTTTGTTCATCGACGACTTCAAAGATACAATAGTTTTGTCCTTCGGCATTTCTTTGTTTTTTCTGATTGGTAATATCTTGCACTCGTTTCATAAACACTTCTTCATCCGGAAGTTTGGTGTAATCGATGATTGTTGGTTGTGGGTAGAGTAGGATGACTAGAATGCCAATCAAAATCAACCCAAGAAGAATGAGAATATTGGATTGTTTCTTTTTTTGATATTGTTTCGTTTTCATCCTACGATCACCCCGTTTTCATTTACGATGACATGAATCCCGATGACTTTATTTTTCGATACATCGATAAAGATTTTTTCTGCTTCTTTTTCTTTCTCTTGTGTGATGTATACAATTTTTTTTCCGAGTTTGGCTACTTCTGTGATGGTCACATATCCATCTTTATTTGATGAAGCGGTAAGAATTTTCTCTCCGTTGGAGTCAAATAGGTCTACTTCGATATCTTCTTGTGGATTTCCTTCTTCATCTTGGATGAGAAGCACGATGGCGCCTCCTTGACTACTGGAACCTTCTACCCAGCTTTTTCTTGGTCTGAGAGAGTAGGAACGGTGAAACTCATCAAATATAAGTCGATAGGTATATTGACTATCTTGATCGTTAGAAAGAATATAACTACCATTTTCTAATCCAAGAATGGATCCCTTACTATCTTTGGTGGTGATTTGGTAGGTCTGTTCTGTTTTTTCGTTTGTGAGTGTCCAGTCGCTTTCTTCTTCTGTAGATAATTTTAGGTAATTTCTTGTGATTCCAACAATATCCTGGTCCTCTACACCGTATTCTTCTTTTAATTTTTTAATTTGTTGTTTTTCCGAAAAGTAATGGTATCCTCCGTAGCACCCGATTCCAATGACAAGAAGAATGATGCCTACGATACCCCAAGTTTTTTTCTTTTTCATACTTTTTCCTTTCTTTCCTATTTTTTCTAGGTGCGTTTATTATAACATATTTGATTAAAAAATCATAGATGAAAAGAAGAATAATTCTTGGCAA
>CANQHQ010000057.1 GCA_947623825.1 uncultured Bacilli bacterium | reverse complement strand
CCATGTGGGAGCTGCCATTCTTATGCCCTTATAGGGCTCAACCAAAAACCACTAGTTAAACTAGTGGATTTTTATTTCTTTTCCATCTTTGTCGTATAGACAATCAATTGTATTTATGACTTCATCATTTTTGTAAGTAGTCATTCTTATCTTATTTCCCATATACTCTAAAGCATATTCATCTATATCAGGATATTCTTGAAGTAGTTTTTCTCTGATAAGACATTTTGGTGGATCTTTCAATTCTTCTAAACGGTCGATGGTTTCTTCTGGATTTTCCTTCAAGTAAAGTTCTAAATCTTCTACGCTTGTTCTTCTAAATAGACTACGGATTAAGGCGACGATATAGGAATCTTCTTGCCAACTTTTATCTGGATGCATTCGGTTATACATTTCTAATATAAGAGAAGTGCTTTTATATATATACCATGCTTTTTCCTTTCGATCGATATCTTCTCCATCTAAACGTTTGACGTCTTCTAAAATATCAAATAATTCTTCTGCTTCTTCGTAACTGAATTTTCCTTTTTCATTTAGTATTTGGAAGAAATATCCTTCGCGGAATTTTTGATATTCTAAACTTTTTTCATTGATGTCTAGAACGTGTAGGAGTAGGTTATAAAAATAGGTTGTATAATCGTATGTTTCGGTTACAGTGTCTTTGTAAACTACTTGATTGAAAAATTCTGCTCCTCCTTCTTCTAAAAATTTGGAACTATCTATTTCATAATAAGCACATTCCACTTGATCATCGTATGGTAATTGAATCGTCTCGTCATAACTTAAAATTTTATTGTCGCATTCATAGATTGTATTGATACCACGATCGTAGGCAGAAGAGAAAAAATGCACGATTTCGTGGTCGATGGAACTTTCGTAGTCACTTTCTAAAGCATCAATATAATTATACACAGGATAATATTTTGCGATAGTATATTCTTCCATGCTTTCTGGTTTCTCTTTGTATATGTGAACCGTTAATGTATCTAATCGTTCCATTAATCTATCTATATATCCTGTATTTTCTACGTCTACTGCGCCTGCAAACAATTTGAAGAAATGGGCTGCATCGTTTTCACTTAAATCTTTATTTTCTAGAATATGGTATGCATATCGCTTGAATAAATCGATATGCTCGTTAATTAGGTCTCTTTGATCTTCTAACTTGTAATCTTTTATTACTTTTTCTACATCATCGATTTGGTCATTTTTTGGTTTTTCTTCATTATGATTTTCCTTTAAGAATTTTTTATATTCTTTTTTTGATGCTTTTACCAATTTTTTTAAATACATTTGATTGTTGTAACTATAGATTAGATAGTTATCCTCTAATAAATTCATGTATTCATATTTTTCTTCTAATATTTGATTGTTATCGACATCGTATAGTCCATAGTAACCATCTTCGTTGGATACTACGACAAAACCATTGGAATATACCATACTGGCATAGCTTTTTGGTAAAAGGAGTTGATCTTCTTCATATAAATAATGAATCGAGGGTGTTGAAGCACAACGGAATAAAGAAGAAGTATAATTATAGGAATTATAACATCTTGGATGTAGATTTCGTCCTGTACGGTCATAAAGCATGATATATTGATCTTTTCCGTCATATTTAAATTGATTTTCGTCTATTTCTATTACTTCTCCTGTCGATTGTTTTTTAATGTTAAATAAAAATTGATTCGCGTCATAGATTTGAAAGTTGTCGTCTTCTTTTAAGGTGATAGTGGTGTCATTGTATATGATTTTTCCACAACTTTTCTCTTTTGAATCGGTATCTTTTCCTTCAATCGATACGTAGTTTTGATCTTTTTCGGTGTCACAATCGTGATTGACAAACACAATCGTATCTTTGGTTAATAAGTAGTACTCTTTTTGATTACTATTGATGGTTTCCACTAGTTTCTTTTCTTCATTATATACTTTAATTTGATTCTTCTCTTGAAAAGCCACGTAATCACTATTTATAGAGATATTGTCATTTTTCTCAGAGTAGGTTTTACTTTTTACATAATATACTTGGTCTTGTTTTCCATCTGTTAAGACGATATATTTATCGTTCATTAAATAAGAATCATCTACTTTTTTTATTGTTTTTCCCTCGATAATTGGATGTAATTCTTTGTCGTAGACACTTACCTTATCGCCTTGAAAAGCTAAAATATAATTTTCATATTCTTCATAATTATCGTACTGATTTAATAAAACTTTTCCTTTGGTATTTATTAATACCTTTCCTACCTCGTCACTATATACGTAAATATAGTCATCTATTAGATGATAAGAAACATCTTGATATAGTATTTTATTTTTGTAGTAGATATTTTTTGTTTCTTTTTCTGTTTCTTGGGCGATTACATCCCCTCCTAAAAAATAATATTGATAAGGACTTAATTCGTATAATGTGTTTCCGTTTGTATCGATTATTGTATATTGGTCATGTTCTCTTACCATTAATTTCTCATCATAATAACTTTCAAATTCGACGCGATTTAGACTGAGTTGATCTGTAAAAGTATAATACTCTCGTTGTCTAGTGTTTCGATTCGTATAAAGAAAGTATCCGCTTGCTAAGCAGAATCCTAATAAGATTCCTAATCCTACTTCCAGTATCCATGATTTTCTTTTCATTTTACGCATTCCTTTCTTATCAGTATTATACAATATTCTATTTTAAATTTCTACTTTTTTTTAGGAAAGAGGTTACTTTTTTTGATGAATTTTTTCTTTTTTCTTGCGTCCTTTTACCCATAGATATAGACAAAGGGTAGGAAATGGAATTATAGTGTCATATTTTTTAGAAAATGTTGTCAAATTAAAAAAGTATTATGTCAATACTATGTATATCGTTGTCAAATAATTTTTTCTTCTTTTTTTTTCATTCTATAGTTGACTTCTGTATATATGCTGTATATAATGATATATACAACAGAGGTGAGTTATGGAGATTATTATTAGTAATTCTAGCGGCGTTCCTATTTATGAACAAATTAAAGAACAAATCAAATCAAAAATCGTCTCTAATGAATTGAAAGAAAATGAGTTATTACCGTCGATTCGAACTATGGCAAAAGATCTTCGTTGTAGTGTCATTACAACGAAAAATGCATATGAGGAATTGGTGAAAGAGGGCTATCTAAAAAATGTTCCATCGAAAGGGTTCTATGTTGCGAAAGTCAATAAAGATGTTGCCTTAGAAGAACAAATGAATCGGATTGAAGACCTTATAGATCAAGCGATTACGATTGCGAAGATGAATCACGTTAGTCAAAAGACCTTAATGGAAATATTCAATCTATTGTATGAGGAGGACAAATAAGAATGGAAAATGTGTTGGAAATAAAAAACTTGTGTAAAAAATATGAAAATTTCGAGTTGAAAAATGTGACTTTTCATTTACCGAAAGGAATGATTATGGGATTCATCGGTGAAAATGGTGCGGGAAAAACGACGACTATTAAGGCTATCTTAGATATCATTCAATCCTATAGTGGGGAGATTCGTATTTTTGGATTAGATAATCGTAAAGAAGAAAGAAAAATAAAAGAAGATATTGGTGTCGTGTTGGATGATATGTTCTTTCCTGAAATCTTAACTCCTAATGATATCCAACGAACGATGAAAGGGGTTTATCAAAATTGGGATACAGAACTATTTTACAATTACTTAAAAGAATTTTCTTTGTTGCCTAATAAACAAATTAAAACTTTTTCAAAAGGAATGAGAAAAAAATTAGAAATTGCGACTGCTTTGTCCCATCATCCAAAACTTTTAATATTAGATGAACCAACTTCTGGATTAGATCCTGTCGCTCGAGCAGAAGTGATTGAGATATTTCAAAGTGTTTTGGAAAAGGAAGATTGTTCGATTTTCTTTTCTACTCATATTACTACGGATTTGGAACATATTGCGGACTATATTACTTTTATTAACCATGGGGAAATTGTTTTATCGAAAACAACCGATGAATTATTAGAGAAGTATGGAATCGTCAAGTGTACGGAAAAAGAATTTAAAGAAATCGATAAAAAAGATTATATCAAGTATAAAAAAACAAAGTATGAATACGAAGTATTGGTTCCCAATAAAAAGGATTTTAAGGAAAAGTATCATGTTTCTGTAATCGATAAGATTACTTTAGATGATTTGATGGTTTTAATGATTAAGGGGGAAGGAAAATGATAGGATTTATAAAAAAAGATATCGCGATGATTCAAAGCAATTTTAAATTATTAGGAATTCTACTTGTCGTATATATTGTCATGGGACTGATGGGTGAAATGGATATATCCTTTATTTTACCGTTTATGAGTGTGATGATTATGATTTCTAGTTTTAGTTATGATCATTATAATCAATGGGATGCGTATTCTATTTCTTTATCTGATGGGAGAAAAAATAGTGTGAAGGCGAAATATGTGGCCACCATTTTGATGATCTTTATCGTTTCTATTGCCACTCTTCTGTTATCTTTTATGATTTCTTATATCAATACTCAAACGATCAACTATGAACAAATCTTATTTTCGATGTTTGGAACTGTATTTGGAACACTACTTGTTTTGACTTTTATGTATCCTATTATCTATAAATTTGGAGTAGAAAAAGCAAGAGTTGGTATCTTTCTTATTGTATTTGGTATTGTTGGGGTTGTTGGCTTTCTTGCTCAATATGTCGATTTTTCTTTTCTTGCCAAATCCCTTTCTTTTCTAGAAGATTATTTAGTGCTTATTTTGGTAATTATTGCCATTCTTATGGTTTATTTCTCCTATAAAATTTCTGAAAAAATCTTCCGTAAAAAAGAATTTTAAGAATTGGATTATCGTAAAAGTAGGTTATAAGTGATAGGAAGGGAAAAAGGAATTTCCCTTCTTTTGTTGTGCGCCGTGCATGGCGTATATCTAGTTGATGAAAGTTCAATACACGCGTAGGTATCAACGAAGTGTTAG
>CANQHQ010000056.1 GCA_947623825.1 uncultured Bacilli bacterium | reverse complement strand
ATCGGAAATTGGTCTCTGGAGGGTAGAGTTATCCGATGAAGGAGAAACTCCAAACTGTGAAGTTTGGGCGTGATTTACTTATAAATCACTTTGTTCTTGACAAGTTTGACAAATTATTTTTTTCCATTTGTTGACAAAGAAACCTCCTCCAAAGTAAGATGGAATCATAAAGGAGGGGTAGTATGCAAGAATCATTAAATGTACTTACGAAAGAGTATTTGAAAAGAAGTTGGCTCAAAGAATTAGATGAAAGTATATTGGATGAGTTTATCAAAGACTATCAAGATGGGGATCAGATAAACTATGGAAAATTGAGAGAATCAGACAAAGTCGATGAGTATAATTTATTGTCTTGGATTTCTGCATCTTCTGACTTGAAATTGGCTATTTTAGAAGACTATATTAACAGTCATAGAAGAGATAGTCCAAAAGAAGAATCTTCAGATATCAAGGACAAAATGGATTTACTTAGAGAGTTACAACTCAAAGTATTTGGTGATAATAACGAAGGTGGTTTTGTCGATGAAGTAGAACCAGATGCAGGAGATGGAAGACAACAACGAAGTAGTATTACCGTCTTAGATACAGAATTAGATACGACAGGAAAATCCTTAAATGATCAAATTTTACTTTATCAAAAAGCCTTAGAAGAATCCTTAGTGGAGACTCTTTCACCAGAAAAAAAACAAGAAGAATTGTCTAACGTATGTGATACGTTTTCTTCGACAAGAAAAGAAGCGGTAGAGAAAACAGTAAAAGAAGAAGTAAGGCAAGCGATAGAAAAAACGAAACAAACGGGTGGCATTCAAAAAGTATTGACGCAACAAAATGCTGCTTAGGAAGAGAAATCTTCCTTTTTTTATTTTATAAATTGACGAACTAATGTTTGTGTGCTATATTCTTATAGGAAGAAAAAAATCCAAGGAAAAAGATTTGTGATATAATAAGGAATCAGGTGAGAGTATGGATAAAATTATCATTAAAGGTGCAAGAGAAAACAATTTAAAGAATGTCAATCTCGAGTTACCTAAAAATAAATTAATTGTAATGACGGGTGTTTCTGGAAGTGGAAAAAGTTCTTTAGCTTTTGATACCATCTATGCGGAGGGACAAAGAAGATATGTGGAAAGTTTGTCAGCATATGCAAGACAGTTTTTGGGTGGAACAGAAAAACCGGATGTGGATTCTATCGAAGGGTTGAGTCCTTCGATTAGTATTGATCAAAAGACAACTTCGAAAAATCCGCGATCGACCGTTGGAACCGTAACGGAAATCTACGATTATTTACGACTTCTTTTCGCCCGAATCGGAACCCCTTATTGCCCGCAACATCATGTTCCTATTTCTTCGCAAAGTATCGAAGAGATGGCGAATAAGATTATGGAAAAAGAAAATGGAACCAAAGTCGTGATTATGGCTCCTGTTGTTCATGGAGAAAAGGGAACTCATAAGGATTTGTTAGATGAGTTAAGAAAAGAAGGATTTGTTCGAGTTAGAGTCAATGGAGAAACCTACGATTTGAGTGAGGAAATTACTCTAGAAAAGAACAAGAAAGATGATATTGATGTCATTGTAGACCGTATCGTTTTAAAAGAGGAAATTCGTGGACGATTAATGGAATCCTTAGAAACGGCAACGAAATTATCCAAGGGAAAGGTCATTGTCGATTTTGTAGGAGACAAAGAAGTCGTCTTTTCAGAGAATTTTGCTTGTCCTTATTGTGATTTCTCTCTTCCAGAATTGGAACCTAGAATGTTCAGTTTCAATGCACCTTTTGGTGCATGTCCTGATTGTAAAGGATTAGGAGTAAAGTTAAAAATGGATCCAGATCTAGTTGTTCCCAATCCAGAAAAGAGTTTAAATGGAGGGGCCATCAAGACGTTGACAGATGATCCAGAAGCCCTAGATTTTAAGAGATTAGAATGTCTATGTAAACATTACCATATAGATATGGATCAAAGTTTTTCTAAATTAACCAAAAAAGAACAAAATTACATTCTATATGGAAGCGATGAAATTATTCATTTTAATTATCATTCTAAGAGTGGAAACTTGTATAATCAAAGAGATTACTACGAAGGAATCATCAATAATTTGGAACGACGTTACATGGAAACCAATAGTGAATGGATTCGCGAATGGTTAGAAAATTATATGATTGAAACCGAATGTGAAACATGTCATGGAGCAAGATTACAAGATAGTGTCTTATCCGTATTAATTGGTAAAAAGAATATTTATGAAGTAACCCAATTAAGTATCAAACAGTTATTAGAATTTTTCAGTCAATTAAAATTAACCCCTTCGCAACAAGAAATATCCAATCTATTATTAAAAGAAATTCAGTCACGGTTAGAATTCTTAAAAAATGTAGGTCTAGAATATCTAACTCTCAGTCGTTCGGCCGGAACGCTATCAGGAGGAGAAGCACAAAGAATTCGCCTCGCAACACAGATTGGTTCGAAACTAACAGGAGTATTATACGTATTGGATGAACCAAGTATTGGTCTTCATCAAAGAGATAACGAGAAATTGATAAATTCGTTATTAGAAATGCGAGATTTAGGGAATACTTTGATTGTCGTAGAACACGATACGGATACCATGCTAGCGAGTGACTACCTAGTAGATGTAGGACCAAAAGCTGGAGAAGAAGGGGGAGAAATTGTCGCTGCGGGAACTCCACAAGAAGTAATGCAAAATGATAATAGTATCACAGGAAGATACCTTTCCGGAAAAGAAAAAATCGAAGTACCAAAAACGAGACGAAAAGGAAATAAAAAATTTATCGAAATTAAGGGAGCCGCAGAAAATAATTTAAAAAATATCGATGTAAAAATTCCATTAGGAACCTTTACTTGTGTAACGGGTGTTTCTGGAAGTGGAAAAAGTTCATTAATCAATCAAATTCTTTGTCGTGCAGCCTATAGTGCCATTTACAAAAGTAAGGAAAAACCAGGAAAACATAAGAAGATTTTAGGTCTAGAAAATATTGATAAAGTAGTAGAAATTTCGCAAAATCCTATTGGACGAACCCCGAGAAGTAATCCCGCTACTTATACCGGTGTATTTGACGAAATCCGTGAATTATTCACAAACACCAAAGAAGCGAAAATGTACGGATTCGAAAAAAATCGTTTTTCTTTCAATGTCAAAGGAGGAAGATGCGAGGCTTGTCGAGGAGATGGAGTAAAGAAGATAGAGATGCACTTCCTACCAGATGTCTACATTCCTTGTGAAGTTTGCCATGGAACCAGGTATAATAGCGAAACATTAAGAATAAAATATAAAAACAAAAATATTGCAGAAGTATTGGATATGAGAGTAACCGAAGCCTTAAAATTCTTTGAAAATGTACCAAAGATCAAAAGTATGCTTCAGGTATTAGAAGATGTAGGACTTGGCTATGTAAAACTAGGTCAAAGCGCTACCACTTTATCGGGTGGAGAAGCAGGACGTGTTAAATTAGCCAAAGAACTTCAGAAAAAACCGACAGGAAAGACACTTTATATTTTAGATGAACCAACGACTGGACTTCATTCAGCCGATATCAAAAGATTACTTGCAATATTTAATAAAATAGTAGATAATAAAGATACCATAGTAATCATAGAGCACAACTTAGATGTAATAAAATCAGCTGACTACATCATCGATTTAGGACCAGAAGGGGGAGATCGTGGTGGAACGGTAATCGCGACGGGTACCCCAGAAGAGATTGCCAAAGTCAAAGAATCGGCAACAGGTCAATTCTTAAAAAAAATATTAGATTAACTAGGTGAGAAAATGGGAACAAAAACAAAAAAGAGACTGGAGAACGGAATCGAATGGATTCTTCAAATCATCGGGTATGCCCTCATATTAGTTTTCGTCGCCACGTGTTTTGATACGTTTTACATCGATGATACGCATTTGTATTTATATGGACTGTCGGCAACGTTAATCATATTTATTCTGAATAAGACAATCAAACCCATTCTCTTTTTCTTAACGATTCCTATTACAGGTATAACCATTGGGATTTTCTACCCGTGTATTAATCTCTTTATTTTAAAAATGACCGATTGGATTTTACAGGAACATTTTCAAATAAAAAATATTTTTATTGCTTTTCTACTGGCGATTTTAATTTCGATTATGAATCAAATAGTAGAAAATGTAGTAACGAAACCAATTATGAGGAGAATCAAAGGAAATGGATAAAGTAGCGTTAGATTTAGGATTTATACAAGTATATTGGTACTCAATATTTATCTTCTTAGGAGTATTTGCGGGAACATTTGTGATTTTGAACGAAGCAAAAAAACAAAAAATTAATGAAGATTTTATCGTAAACTTGATTTTTTACACCGTTATCTCTGGTTTGATTGGAGCACGTCTTTATTATGTTGCCTTCAATTTCGATTATTATAGACAGTTCCCATTAGAAATATTGGAAGTATGGAATGGTGGTCTAGCGATTCACGGTGGAATTATCGGTGGACTCTTATGCTTATTCCTTTATTGTAAAAAATATAATGCCAAACTAATCAAAGTATTAGATATAGTTGTGGTTGGTTTAATTATTGGACAAGCCATTGGAAGATGGGGAAATTTCTTCAATCAGGAAGCGTATGGAGCGATTACCACTTTGGAAAGCCTAAAGAAACTCGGAATTCCAGACTTTGTTTGTAACGGGATGCTCATCCAAGGTGCCTATCGCCAACCGGCCTTCTTATATGAATCCCTCTGGTGTTTCATGGGCTTTATTGCCTTATTAATTGTAAGAAGATATCGCTATTTAAAGAATGGACAAACGACAGGAGTATACCTTATTTGGTATTCAATCGGAAGATTCTTTATTGAAGGAATGAGAACAGATAGTTTGATGTTAGGACCTTTAAGAATGGCTCAAGTCGTATCGGTTCTTGGAATCATTGTGGGGATTCTCATGTTGATTTTATGCAAAAAAGGAACTCGATTTGATAATTTATACAAAGATGCCGAAAAAGAAGAAATAGCCTTTTAGGAGGCTAACTATAATAAGTCAAGTACTTTTTAATAGTTTGTCATAAATGGAAAAGAAACCCACGCCAAAAAGAT
>CANQHQ010000055.1 GCA_947623825.1 uncultured Bacilli bacterium | reverse complement strand
GAATGTAAAAAAAATACAAATTAATTATATAACTTGTATTTTCTTTAAAATTTTTCCCACATTTACTTTACTTCATCGTTTCCTTTTTGTTCAGATTCTTCCTTATTTTTTAGTACTAAAAAGTTGTCTTTTTCAATCGTTTCTATAGAAGTTTCTCTACTGATTAAAAGAATCCAATTATTTTTTGATTCCCACAAAGGAAAATGAGAGGCATGAAAAAAGATGATAGGAATCATCTTTCGTCTATTCTTCACTCTTTCTCTTTTCAGTGAAGGTTTTCTAGATTGTATTTTTGTTTTCTGTCGGATGGATAAATTGATAAGCCAATAGTTGTTCTGGTAAAAGATAGACATTCGGGTTATAAAAGATAAGATTATCGCTTGTCGTTCCAATTCTTTCTGCCACCGTTTTAATCGTATCTCCTGGTTTCGTTATGTAGACAACGACCCCTTCTTCTGGAACAATGATTCTTTGTTCTGGAAAAATATATTCATTGATTTCTAAACCGTTCATTTCTGCCAATTGGGTTGCTGTCACATTTCCTAATTTTTGGGCAATAGAATAAAGACTATCTCCTTTTTGTACGGTATAAGTTCTAAATCCTTTTGGAATCGTCGTAGGTATCACTAATTCTGTTCCTGGTTCCAATTCGTAAGCATTTTCCAAGCCATTTGCTTGAATTAAGTCGATGACTCTCACTTTTTTATCTTCCGCGATAGTAAGAAGGGTATCTCCTGATACATTTTTTATGTAACATTTGAAATAGAAAGATACCATCTACTCTTTTCCTCGTTTTCTTAATCATCTTCTATTTTTTTCGATACAGTCATCATTCTAGTATGATATCCATTTTTCAAATAAAAATTTTTTCCAATCTCGTTATATCCAAATACATCAATATTAATGGTATGACAATTTTGACTTTTAAAGTATTCTTCCATTTTTTGAAGTAATTCGTGTCCTATCCCTTTGCTTCTCGTTTTTTTAGTGACAATCAATTCAAGAACTTCTCCCATATTATTTAATCGTTCATAATCAAACTCTATCACTGGTTCTCTAATTACCCCAATGATGAAACCTACGATTTGATTTTCTTCTTGTGCCAAGTAAAGTTTTCCTTTATTGTTTTTTATTTCTTCCATATCTTTTATAAATATTTTTTCTTTATAATCCTCTTTTAAAATATTAAAATGATAGGGATCCATTGCTACGATATATTCTTGTAATTCTTCTAACAAATTTTTTACATCGTTCGCGTACTTATCTTCGTATTCTATTATTTTCATGTTTTTTCCTCCGCCCCTATTATATCTTTTTTATTATGAAAATTAAATACAATATCGATTTCTTTATTTTGATAGATATAAATCTTATCCACTAAATTGATTACGAATTCTCTCGTTGGATTTTCTATGGATAAAAATCCATTGATTTGTTTTTCTATTTTTTTGTTATCTATTTTACTGGAATCGATTTGTTTCTTTTTGAGATCAGCCATGTTTCTTTTATTATTTTCTATTTCTTTTTTTAAAACTTCACTTACTCTTAAATATTGTGATTCGTCTAGGATTCCTTTCAGTCTATCCATATAAGTTTTATCTAAATTCTCTGTTAGTTTCTTGTTTATTAGTTCTAAACTTTCTATCTGTTTTTCAATTTTTAAAGTTGAATCAGAAAAATCTATATTTCCTATAGAATCTTTGATTTTGTTTTTATCCAGGTACTTCATACAAACTTCTTTTATGTTATCTAAAATTACTTTTTCTAGTATTTCATAATTGTTGGTATGTGTCGTACAAACATGATATTTCGAATAGGTTCTATAATAATCGCAGGTTGTATAACTTCTTCCTGTTTTATTTTGATATCTTATGGTGATTCGATGTTTACAATCTCCACAATACAACAGTCCATCTAGTAAATAAAACCGTTTCTTTTCTGGTCTTTTTACATTTTTAGGAAGTAGTGTTTGAATATAATAAAACGTATTTCTATCGATGATGGCTTCATGGGTGTTTTCTACTATGATATAATCTTTCGGATTATTTTTAATTGTCTTTTTTAGTTTATAATTTATCTTTTTTGTTTTACCTTGTACTGAATCTCCTACATAAATTTGATTCGTTAAAATCGATTTGATAGTTGTATCCACCCATACACCAAGTTCTTTGGAAATAGAGTTATTATTACACTTCGTATTCCAAATATAATCGTAATAGGAGGCAGGGGTTTTGATGTTTCTTTTCGTAAGTTCTTGCGCTATCCAGTGATAAGTATTCCCTTTCAGTGCCAGATCAAATATTAACCTGACAGTCTCTGCTTGTTCTTCATTGATTATTAGATGATTTTTATTATTAGGATCTTTCTTATAGCCAAAAGGACATCTTCCAGAAACATATAATCCTTCTTTCATTCTAGAATGTAGACTTGTCTTTACCTTTTTGGAAATATCTTTGGCATACATATCGTTCATGATGGCTTTAAAAGGGGCAATATCATTATTGGTATTATCTAAAAAAGTATCGATACCATCATTAATGGCAATATACCTTACATTCTTATTAGGAAAATATTTTTCAATGAGTTCTCCCGTACCGATATAATCTCTACCTAATCTTGACATATCCTTGGTGATAATCATATTGATTTTACCAAGTTCAATATCTTTTATCATTCTTTTAAATGCTGGTCTTTCAAAATTTGTTCCTGTAAAGCCATCATCTACATATTCCTCTATCACACTGTAATTGTTTTCATTCACATATTGATTCAGTAAACTTCTTTGACTAATAATACTGTCTGATTCTATATTGCCATCGTCTCTTGATAACCTTATATACACTCCTACTTTATCATTACGATTCCCATTCATTTTTTATATTCCTTTCACTTTGGAAAGAATACATAGGTTGGAGTGGCATCTCTTGACTTAGAATATAGTCGGTCATATCCGAGTGTTTTTCTAGTTCTATTTTTAATGCGTTCGTTAGGATTTCATTTAATGATTTCCCATTTTCTTTAAACCGCAAATTCACTTTATATTGAACCATAGAGTTTTATACCTCCCGTAAATTCTATGGCTTTTCTATTTCGTTTAGTCATTTTATTTGAGGAAATCATTTCTAAGAAGGTGGCGATGATTTCCGATTCATACTAAACTGTTCTTATTCGATCAGAGATTCATTTTGTATCAAAAATATATCAAACGAAATTTGAAACACAAAAAATCATCCCACTTTCTATCTTTTTTGATAGGTTTTATAGGATGATTCCATTTTCATATCAATGATTACAAACTCTTACCAGATGGTTGAATTCCATATTTTTCGCAAATGGATTCCACATCTATCAAGCCATTCAAATAAGCTTGTACTTTGGCTTGAGCTGGTCCAACTTGTGCTTTGTCTTTCTCTTGCTCTTCCTTTGATAATTGTTCATATGGTACGGCTAATTTTGGATCACCATAGTTTGGATCATAAACCCAAGAATTTCTTTTTAGCCATTCTTCATGAATATTTGCTCCCATTTGTTCTAATTCTGCAGGCATAATTGGTTCTCCGGCCATCGTTTTATCGTAAACTTGTTCAATCGCCACTTTGGCTGCTTCTAGATTTTCATATTGCCAATTAGATGGTAATTGTTCAAAAGAACAATTCGCAATATCTACTTCATCCGTTCCATGACTTTCATTCCATGCTGCATCTTTTGACTTTTTTATTCTTGGTTCAAAAGTTCCATCCTCTAATTTTCTAGGAGTTCTCCAAGCTTCATGCAAGTCTGATCCTAAAGCATATGATAATGCCATTTTTATAGTTTCATTGTCCATATTTCTCATCCTCCTTAACATGAGGATATCATAGGAACCATCATTTTTCTATGTTTTTTTCCTGATTTCATTTCCATTTGACAAACTTATGACGTGGATTCTCCTTTTCAAACAATTTCTTATTTGCCTATTCCCCATGAAAACTCTATCCCCTTCTTGGACAATGTAAGTTTCCATATTTTCCTCCTCTCTTTAATTTATGAGAAAGAAAAAGAATCTATGCTTCTTTCTCCCCTTCATAAACATAGATTCTATTTAATTTGTTGTATAAAAATTCGTTATTGGTAATGATTTTACGATTTCCATATGCTTCTCTATAACAGTAAGCACTATCTCCACTGATATAATAAATTGTATCATTTTCTACTCTTACATTGGATGGATCATTGGTTTGAAATAAATACATAGGAACTTCTGGCGTTTCTTTCGATAGACGATAGAAGGCTCCTCCTCTTGTATAGTAATAGTAACAATGACTGTTTTCAAACACTTCTACGACTTCTTCATTTCCTAAAGCTGGAATACTCGAAAAATCTTTTTGAAAGTGCATCTCCGTATGAACCATATCGTAGATATTTACTGTATCCCATTTTCCGTTATAAAATTGGGCATTGATACTTGTGTTTCCTACTACTCTTACCTTTTTACTTTCTAAATTTAATTCATACTGGACAACTTTGTCTTTGTCTAAATAGTAGATTTTATCTTCTACCACCCCATTGATATACGTATTTTGCGATACGATATCTGGGAAAGAAACTGTTTTTATATCATTGGGATTTTCGATATTAATGATTTGGGCTTCCGAAAAATCAAAAACTCTGTCAGAATGATAAAGTGGTTGGACATAGTATTGATTTACTAGGATACCTTGATTATTATCATATTTATCCCAATCCGTTGTTCTTTGAAACGTTCTTCCCTTTTGATTGATGATATCGATTCCTTGATATGTCCACATTACTACACTTGCGCCCTCTGGAATATTTTTTGTATACGCTACTCCTTGTGGCCCTTCGACCGGTTCTAGAGACTCTTCCTCCCAAGATGGTAATTGAATGTTTCTTTCTTTCAATTGTCCAATAAATTCTTGAACCATTGGTTCCTGTTTTCTTGCTTCATATCCAAATAAAGAACCATTGGAGCTACATTCTATGTCGTAAGAAATCGTTTCGCTATCAAAAATAGGAAAAATACATAAGGTTCCCTCTTTTTCGTAAGTTGCCAATTCTTTTACAATCTCTTTATTTTTACGAAAATCATTCGGAATAATATACGAGAAATGGAATCCGTCTGTCGTAATGTCTAAGTAGTAGTTATCTCCTTCTTTTTTACGATATTTTTCATCAATTTGATAAGTGCGACCATTTTCTACGTATTCGTAAGTAACGGCGTGTTCTTGCTTGATAAAAGTAACCACCCATTCTTCCGCCAAAAATAGTATCAAAAGTAAAACAATTATTGGTAATGCTCTTCTCATTTTCCTTCACCTATTCTCTGTATACTATTTTATCTTGAAACTTTGGATATGTAAATAAAATTTCCTTCTATTTTACGGATTTGTGACAGAACAAAGTGATTTATAAATAAATCACGCCCAAACTTCACAGTTTGGAGTTTCTCCTTCATCGGATAACTCTAC
>CANQHQ010000054.1:2500-6171 GCA_947623825.1 uncultured Bacilli bacterium | reverse complement strand
ATTATCAAACTTCAATTTTTTAAAATTGCATAAGAAAACCTCTAGAAAAAATCTAGGGGTTTGTCTACACTCTGAGATAACTAGGAGTTATCTTTTTTTCTGCGAGAAAAAGCCTATGATACAATAGAAAAGCATACGAAAGAGGGGAAAAAACCAAGAGCACAGGCTGAAAAAAGGGACGTTTTCGAAAAATGGGCGTAACGCACGCTCTTTTTATAGGAAAAAAATCGCGAAAATAATGGAAATAGGGCGAAAAATGCCCATAAAATAAAGAGAGATGTGCTATAATGAACTAGAGGTGGTAATATGTTTGGAACGACAATCGACCATATATTAGAGATTGTAATAGTAACCTTTATTTTTAGCGCGTGTCTCATGCCAGTTATGAAGCGAATTGCTCATCATATTGGTGCCATCGATATTCCAAGAACGACCGAACAGAATAGACATATTCATAAAAAACCGATTCCTAAATTAGGAGGGTTAGGAATTTTTTTATCCTTCTTGTTTGGATATATGTTATTTGGTCAACACAGTATTCAAATGAACGCGGTATTAATAGGAAGTTTTATCATTGTCCTTACAGGAATCATGGATGATGTAAATGACTTAAGAGCCTCACGAAAACTAATTGGTCAATTGGTAGCAGCCTGTATTATCGTCTTTTATGGAGGAATCGTCCTCACAGAAATTTCTGCTTTTGGTTTTGTTATTAATTTTGGTATCTTTTCTAAACTCATCACGATATTTTTCATTGTAGGATGTATCAATATTATTAACTTCACAGATGGACTCGACGGACTGAGTGGAGGAGTCACTTCTATTTTCTATATTACAACAGCTATTATTTGCTTTTACCAAGGAAGAATTGGAACCTTAGAAATGAACCTCACTTTAATCATGCTAGGAGCAACCTTAGGATTTCTCTTACACAATTTTTATCCAGCCAAAATTTTTGCCGGAGATTGTAGTCAATTCATGGGATTTATTATTTCCGTCATTTGTTTACTTGGATTTAAAGGAACCGCTCTTACCTCTTTGTTTGTACCGCTTATGATCTTAGGTTTACCAATTATCGATACCTTATTTGCTATTATTAGAAGAATTCTAAAAAGACAACCCATTTTTAGTGCTGATAAACAACACTTTCATCACCAGTTATTAGGAATGAATTTTTCTCAAAGAACGACAGTATTAATTATCTATGGAATCAATATATTATTTGCTTTAACGTCCATTTTTTATGTGTTAAAAGACCCACAAGCAGCAAAGATAATATACATATTTTTAACACTACTGTTCATTTGGTTTGTTTGTTATACGAATATTATCACCGAGAAGAAACCACCTAAGTTAAAAGATATAACAAAGAAAATAAAGAAGAGGACTAAGAAGAGAAAATAGTCTTCTTTTTTCTTGTTAGAAGGAGATAGCATGATTAAATTTATTATTTATGAAGATAAGAAAGAATATAGAGAACTTTACAAAACCGTCATCCGAAAATTACTCGGTGGGAGTGAAGAAAATTATGACATTATAGAAATAGAGAAATATGATCACAGTCAAATTGAGAAAATCGAAAAAAATGATAGTAGAAGAATTTTTATTTTAGATATTGAGGTTCCTGGAAAATCAGGATTAGACTTAGCTAGGGAGATTAGAAATTATTATAACGATTGGGAAAGTCAATTGATTATTTCTACGAAATATCAACATTATCAACCAATTAGTTTCATGACAAGATTATTGATGCTGGACTTTGTCTCAAAACACAATAACTGTGAGAATCATTTAAAGGAATGTTTAATGGATGCCGTTCGTATTTTAAATAGTCATAAAAATTTTGTTTTTACACAAGATGGAGAACTATTTCAAATTCCATATCAAGATATTCTCTACATTGAAAAGAATAAGTACGATACATATACCACGGCTTATACCAAAAGTCATTCTCAATTAATAAAAATGTCAATGAAGAAAATTGAAGAAAAATTAGAGAAAAGTAATCACTTTTTTAAAACAAGTCGAAGTTATATTGTGAATTTATATAATATTGAAAGTATCAATTATGCCTGTCAGACCATTATCGTAGGAAAAAAGGCAATTCGTGCCATTTCTAGAGATAATAAAAAACGATTAAAAGAAAGAATGGAAAGTTTAAACAATATATAAAGAGAAAAGGGGAAAAAAGATGATAATGGAGAGTATAAAAGCATTTGTAGCAAGCGGTATCATCCTATTAGGATATGGAACTACTTCAGAAATTCTTTTTAAAGAAAAGAAACCAATAACGAAAACCACTTTCTGTATGATTCTCTTCTTTTCCATTATCATAGGAGTCATTGTTATAGGAAAACCAGAAATCTCATTTGGAATCACACAGAAAACGTTCATTACCTTTTTCGTAATATTTATAAATAAAGAAAAATATCAAACGAATATATCCGAAAGCCTAATAGGAAGTTGTCTAAT
This sequence comes from uncultured Bacilli bacterium, assembly GCA_947623825.1. Lineage (GTDB taxonomy): Bacteria > Bacillota_I > Bacilli_A > RF39 > UBA660 > Alloscybalousia. Next base: position 3,699 of record CANQHQ010000054.1, on the reverse strand, counting down.
CTATGGAACGTTACTCGTATCAGAAATTTTATGGGATGGAGTACTAGTTCGCAATGGAATAAAAATGATGGAAAGAGGAATATTCGGAGAAAACCCAATTCTAGAATCATTGATAAAAGATCCAATAGTAGAAAGTATTTTTTGTGTCAGCATAACCAACAGAATCATTCATCACTTTCAAAATGGTTATCAAAAATTGTTTGATAAATTAAAACAGATGAAGTTAGATAGAATCCAACTAGTGTTTGCGACATCCTTATTTCTAATTTCAATTATTAGAATTTTTCCAGTAAATAAAACGGCGATGGGAATTGATCTATTTTTATTTGTAAGCCTAAGCATTATCTTTGGAAATCTAATTGTCTATATAATGATAGAAAGAATTGATAAAGAAAAATGGATGGGAAACTATAAATACATTCTAGAATATGCCAAGGCAAATGAGGGAATGTTGGAAAACTATCGATTAACTGCTCATGAAACACAGAATCATTTAATTATTTTAGATAATATGATACCAAAAAGTAATAAGAAAGCCCATGAATACATTGCTTCTTTAACAGAAGAAAAAGAATGGAAAAAATATTGTTTTGTGAATGACTTGAAATATATTCCAATCACAGAGTTAAAAGGATTTATCAATTATAAAATGATGGAGATGATGAATCAAAATATTCATGTCCAAGTAACAGTGAGTAAAGAAATAGAAAACAGTAAAATAAAGAGACTTTCTAGAAAAGAAAAAGAAGATTTGTACAATATCATAGGTGTATTACTCGATAATGCGAAAGAAGGTGCCAAGAAAAGTAAAAAGAAAGAAGTCATCTTCCAAATGTACAAAGAAGGGAAAGAGATTATCATTTTGATTGCCAACACGTATAAAGGAAAAATCGATGTAGAAAAAGTAGGAAGTTATGGCTATAGTACCAAAGGAAAAGGCCATGGAGTAGGACTACATTTAGTAGAAATGATTTTGGGGAAAAGTAAACGTTTCACGAAAGAAACGAGTTTAATTGATTCCTATTTTATCCAAAAGATCAGAGTCAAATAGGCATTATATATAAGTAATGCTTTTTATTTTTCCTAAAAAAGGAGAAAAACGGTCCAAAACAAGATAGAATTTAGTAAAAACTTTTAAAAAGGGGAAAATCCGACAGAAAAATTAAAATTTTCGACGTTTCGACAAAAAAAGACAAAAA
>CANQHQ010000053.1 GCA_947623825.1 uncultured Bacilli bacterium | reverse complement strand
ATACTTCACCAACCTTTATATTCTTTTTTATTATATCAAAAAAAACACATGATTTAAAATTTCATGCGTTTATCCTGACTGTTGACATAGAGAGATTGCAAAAAAGTGTAAAATAAGTTATAATACCTACAGGTGACGAACTATGAAAAAGTTTTTTCCATCTATCTATCAAAAAACCATTCATGACGTCGATTACGCACAATTGAAAAAGAAAAACGTTACCTGTTTGATTTTTGATCTCGACAATACCATTGCGTTAATTGATGAAAAAAAGGTAAACAAAAAGACCGAAGAACTTTTTCAAAAATTAGAAAAAGAATTTACCATTGTCATCATTTCCAATAACACCAGAAAAAGAGTAGAACCTTATGCGAAAGAACTTCGTTGTGATTTTGTTTCCATGGCCTGGAAGCCTTTCGGACATGGATTTCGTAAAATCAAAAAAAAGTATCATCTCAAAAAGGAAGAGATGGCGATGATCGGAGACCAGTTAATGACGGATATTTTTGTTGGTAATCGATTCACTGCTCACAGTATTCTTGTCGAACCTTTAGGTAAAAAGGATTTGAAAGTGACGACATTCAATCGATTCTTAGAAAAAATTCTTTTCCGTTATTTCGAAAAGAAAAACTGGATGAAAAGAGGAGTATATTATGAAGAAAAAGAAATATTGTAGTGGTTGTGGTGTATTATTACAAGAAAAAAACATTACCCAAGAAGGATACACTTCCAGCCTCGAAAATGATATCTGTCAGAGATGTTTTCGAATGAAAAATTATGGAGAATATCAAGCATCGACGAAATCGAATGAAGAGTTCATGGAAATTTTACAAACCATCGGACGAAAAAAAAATTTAGTTCTTCATATTATCGATCTTTTCAATATTGATAAAGATTTAAAATTAGTAAGAGAAACCGTCAAAAACAAAATGATTCTTGTCTTGAACAAAAGAGACGTGCTTCCGAAAAGTGTGAAAGATGAAAAAATTTTAGCGTATTTCAAAGACATGGGTCTCAATTATGAAGATATGGTGGTCGTCAGTGCGAATAAAAATTACAATTTCGATGTCCTTTATCGAATGATTATGAAGCATAAAACCAGTAATTTGGTTTACGTAGTAGGACACACCAACACAGGGAAGAGTAGTATCATCAACAAAATGATTCAAAATTATTCCGAATCAGAAAAAGAATTAACCATTTCTCCTCTTCCATCGACGACCTTAAACGAAATTCGGATTGAATTAAATCCCCAACTAACTTTAGTCGATACCCCAGGATTAATTGATCGAGGAAATGTAGTCAATTTCGTGGATACATCATTATTAAAAAAATTAAATCCCAAAAAAGAAATGAAACCCAAGACGTTTCAAATGAAACCAAATCAATGCTTGATTATTCAGGATATGATTCGCTTGGATTACGTCGAAGGAGAGAAAAATAGTTTTACCCTTTACTTATCGAATGATTTAAAAGTAAAACGAATGAATGCTTCGAAACAGACGAGATTAAAAGATTTGTGTAAGACGACCCATGAAGTAAAATATGGCGAAGACTTGGTAATCAATGGCTTAGGTTGGGTAAAAATCGTCGAAAGAGGCGTAGTAGAAGTCTACGGCGATAAAGATATCGAAACGTATACAAGAAAATCGATTATTTAAGATACAAATTTTAGAAACGAAGAACAAAAAAACGGTGAATAGTACCAAAAGAACTTTCAAAAAAGTTCTTTTTTGGTATAATTCTTTTCGATACGAATAGAGTAAAGTGCTGATATTTTTCATCTTTTTCCTTTTTTTATAAAGGATTCGTGGTATAATAATTCTTGTTTTATAGGGATAAGTGAGGTGATTATTTGGAAAAGGATACTTGGAATCAAACCATTCATGAAATTCGAAGTAAATTAGATATCGTACAAATCATTTCTGAATATCTCCCACTTGTCCAAAAAGGCAAAAACTTTTTTGGTGTTTGTCCTTTTCATGATGATACCCATCCATCGATGAGTGTTTCGCGAGAGAAACAAATCTATCGATGCTTTTCTTGTGGCGCAAGAGGAAATGTATTTACGTTTGTGCAAGAGTATGAACATCTTACGTTTCGAGATACGCTTCAAAAATTATCGGAAAAAGCAGGGGTCCCTCTACAAGGATTTACGTACAAAAAGAAAGATGATAAATACGAAAAATATTATCAAATGTACGAAATCACAAACAAATATTTTTTAAATAATCTAAAGACCAATCAAGGAAAGCAAGCAAGAGAATACCTTCACGGTAGAATGATTACGGACGATATGATCAGAGATTTTGGTATTGGTCTCAGTCTAGACACATCCAATGATTTAGTAACACTTCTTTCTAAAAAAGGATATAATTTACAAGAATTAAATGATTTAGGACTCGCTACCAACAATCGAGATTTATACTGCAATCGAATTATGTTTCCATTAAAAGATTTGAGTGGAAGAATTGTGGCCTTCTCTGGACGAAGGTACGATGGAATCAAGGAAAACAAATATGTCAATACGAAAGGAACACCCATCTTTCAAAAAGGAGACATTCTTTATAACTATTATGACGCAAGAGAAAGCGTTCGTAAAAAGAATCAGGTTATTGTAATGGAAGGGTTTATGGCAGCCATTCGTTCTATCACGATTGGACTTACCAATGTCGTTTCTCTAATGGGAACGGCGATGACGAAAGAACAGGTAGCTTTACTAAAGCGCATGTCACAGAATGTTATCCTATGCTTCGATGGAGACGAGGCGGGAAGAAAAGCCTCTATCAGCAATGGAGAAGAGTTAGAAAAACAGGGCTTTCAAGTAAAAGTCGCAGAATTGTCCGATGACTTAGATCCGGATGATTATATCATAAAGAAAGGAAAAGAATCGTTCCTTAGCCTAATCGAAAATGCCATTCCTTATCGAGATTATAAAATTAAGTCCCTCAAAAAAGGAGTGGACTTGAACAGCAATGAAGAAGTTTCTGCTTATATTGACCGTGTTTTACAGGAAGCCAGTAAAATTTCCGATGAAATTCGTCGAGAATTAATTCTAAAAAGTCTTGAAAAAGAATTCAATATAGGGTATAATACCTTGGAAAAACGGTTATTGACATATCTTGACACTCAATCAAAACCGAAAGAAGAGGCACCACCGGTCCCAATAAAACCGAGGGTGGGAAAGAAAGACAAATACGAGATTGCGGAACGAACTTTACTCTATGATATGTTAATGAACCAAAAGGCAAGAAATCACTTTGAACGTGGGGAGTTGGTATTCCCAACGGAACAAGAACGGTTTCTGGCATCCGAAATTATTTATTACTACAAAATTTATGGTAGTCTCGCAGCCGCTGACTTTTATACTTATCTACAAGACAAAAAGGAGTTGCTTCAATTACTAGATGAAGTATTAGAACTAGAAATCGAAGAAGAATTTACCGAAGATAGATGGAATGCCTATGTCCGTGTGGTCAATGAAAAGAATAAGAACCTAGAAATCGAAAGGTTAAAAAAGACGATGAAAGAATTAAATGATCCACTGGAACAAGCAAAAATCGGGGAACGGATTAGAAAGTTAAAAATGGGGAGTTGATATTATGGCAAAAGAAATGAAAACATTTGACGAAAGAAAAGAAGCATTATTAGTCAAAGGAAAAGAAAAAGGATTTATCACCTACGAAGAACTCGCAGAAGAATTAAAAGGATTGGATATCGATAGTGATTCCTTAGATGATCTTTACAATTTATTAGTCGATAACAATATTGAAATCACTTCAGAACAAGAAGAAGGGGACGAAGGAGACGATTCCGGAGCAGGGTTACTTGACCTGGATGATTTAACTTTAACAAAAGATATTAAAATCAATGATCCAGTACGTATGTATTTAAAGGAAATTGGTCGCATCAATTTGTTGACTTCCGATGAAGAATTTGAATATGCGCGTCGTGCCGTTGAAGGAGACGAATACGCGAAAAGAATGTTGGCAGAATCAAACTTGCGTTTGGTTGTATCCATCGCGAAACGGTACGCAGGACGGGGAATGTTATTCCTAGATTTAATCCAAGAAGGAAATATCGGATTGATGAAAGCCGTTGATAAATTCGACCCAACCAAAGGATATAAATTTTCTACCTATGCGACTTGGTGGATTCGCCAAGCCATTACAAGAGCCATTGCAGATCAAGCAAGAACCATTCGCGTTCCAGTACATATGGTAGAAACAATCAATAAATTAGCGCGTGTTCAAAGACAATTGACACAAGAACTCAATCGCGAACCAACTGATGAAGAAATTGCCAAGAAATTAGGAATCACGGTAGAAAAAGTGCGTGAAGTATACAAAATCAGCCAAGATCCCGTTTCTTTAGAAACGCCAATTGGAGAAGAGGATGATTCTCATTTAGGAGATTTCATTAAAGATGAAAGAACGATGTCTCCAGAAGAATATGCAACCGTAGAATTGTTAAAGGAAGAACTAAGTGGCGTATTACTTACTCTAACAGATAGAGAAGAACGAGTACTTCGTTTACGTTTTGGTTTAGATGATGGACAATGTCGTACTTTGGAAGAAGTGGGACAAATCTTTGGAGTTACTCGTGAAAGAATTCGTCAGATTGAAGCCAAAGCATTAAGAAAATTGAGACATCCTTCAAGAAGTAGAAAATTAAAAGATTTCTTAACGAACTAAGAAGTCTTTTTATTTGCACTTTTCCTTTATCTTTGATAGACTAAGGAAGAAGGAAAGGAAGCAAAAAAATGAAAGTAAAAATAAATAATCGATTAGAAAAAGTAGCTTCCCTAGTAAAAGAAAACGATTATGTTCTCGATGTAGGATGTGATCATGCTTTGCTAGATATCTATTTACTACAGACCAAGAAAAGGGTTCGTGCGATTGCTTCGGATATCAAAGAGGGACCGCTCGTCCACGCAAAAGAAAATATAAAAAAATACCAATTACAAGATAAAATCAAGGTAAAATTAGGAAATGGAATTGATACTATCGAAGAAGAGGTAAATACCATTATTATTTCCGGTATGGGTGGTAAAAATATCGTTGGCATTTTGAAATACAAAACAAATTTAATGAAAAAAGTAGATACTTTAATTCTTTCCCCAAACAACGATACAGAATTTGTCCGAAAAGAAATTTGTCGACTTGGATTTTATATTGAGGAAGAAATTCTTGTCTTAGAAAAGAAATTCTTTTATCCGATTTTACGATTTCGTCGAGGAAAAAAGCACTATCGAAAAGAAGATTATTTATTCGGACCAATCCTCAGAATCAGAAAGGACCCATCTTTTCATGAATACATGAAAAGAGAAAAGGAAGTAAGACAAAAATTACTACAAATTCTTCCGAAAAATTATATGAAAAAGCGTTGGGAATTAAAAAACGAAATTAAAATGATTGAAAAAAATCTTTGACTTTCTAAGATGGAGGAGAGTATACTGAGAATAGGAGAAAACTAGGAATGATCGTGAAGGATGGGAATTTTTTATATTTTCTCCTGAGCGAGTTCCTTTTTTGTGGAAAAAATGCTCCTTGCTTTTATTGTGAAAGGAAGAATGTTAGGTGAAAAAAGAGTTTCTTTGGATTCATAAAAGAATTGGAGCTCTTACAATCGGTTTATTGGCTGTTTTCATGATTGGAATAGGGCTTTTGATGAGTTCTTATGCCCTAAGTGAGCCGGTACCCAAGATTTCTTTTTCTTCCCAAACGTTAAGTTATGAGAAGAATAATCCAGGAAGTTGGAATGTTGAGAAAAGTGCCAAATGGGTTGGATTAGGGAAGGCGAGAATTACCTTTCAAGTCGATACGGTTTTAAAGTCAGAAAACCCTAACACGGATGTCATTTTAGTTCTTGATATTTCGGGGTCTATGACAGGAGATAAATTAGATCGTGTCAAAAGGGATTCCATCAGTTTATTAAATGCATTATTATCTAATAGGAATAATCGAGCAGCATTGATTACGTTTGATACAGAATCTAAGTTGGTGTCTGATTTTACTAATAACAAGAGTAGTTTAATAGAGAAAATAAATCAGTTAGAAGCTATAGGAACTACTAATTATTATCAATCATTGGTTCATGTAGATGAGATTTTGAAAAATTATTCCAAAGAGGAAGATACAGAATGTGTTGTTTTATTCTTAACCGATGGATATCCGAATGAAGATACTCCCAATCAGATAGGAGAATACAAATATTTAAAAAGTGAATATCCTTGGTTGAAGATTCATGGAATCCAGTACGAAATGGGAGAGGAAGTTCTTGAACCCATTAAAGAGATTAGTGATAATCAGTTCATTGCGGATATGACTACGTTGAACAATGTTTTATTTGATGCTTCTGTTGTGCCAACACCTTATGAGAATTTTATATTAATGGATTTTATTGATAATGAATATTTTGATTTAAAAAACATTTCGAATATTCAATCTTCTTTTGGAACAGTAAATTTAGAGAATGAAAATGGCATACCAAAAGTGACTTGGGATTTAAGTGGACTCAGTTCAGGACAAACTGCCACGTTAACGATAGATATTGATTTAAAAGAAGGAAATATTGAAGATGGAAATCTTTATCCAACGAACAAGAGTAGTGAGGTGGTTTCTCAAATAGATGGGGATAAAGAAGACGTCACTACTGATGAAACTCCTGTTTTAGTAAGCCATTACAATGTGATTTATGAAGGAAATGCCCCAAGTGGATGCAGTGTGCGTGGCGTACCGGGGAAATCTAGTCATCGAGTATTTGAAACGGTAGAAAAAAGTAATGCGGTTCCTACCTGTGAAGGAGAAGTGTTTTGTACAAAATGACATTAAATAAAAATATACAAGATATACTTTATTTTAAAGGAATTATTGATTTTAG
>CANQHQ010000052.1 GCA_947623825.1 uncultured Bacilli bacterium | reverse complement strand
GGTAGAGTTATCCGATGAAGGAGAAACTCCAAACTGTGAAGTTTGGGCGTGATTTATTTATAAATCACTTTGTTCTGGCTTTTTTTTTGATATATGGTACAATACTTCTTGGGTGATGTTATGGATGAAGTGTACCATTATCTAGAAAGAAATTTAGGTCTTAATCAGGAAGACATTGTGGTTCTTGGATGTTCAGGAGGACCTGATTCGATGGCACTTCTTTCGATTCTTGTTTCTCTTCGAAAGAAAACGCCTTTTTCTATTATTTGCGCTCATGTGAATCATAATGTGAGAAAGGAAAGTGCGCAAGAAAAGGAATTTTTAGAAAATTGGTGTCAGGAACATGATATTTCTTTTGAATCCATGACAATTGAACATTATGGAGATGATAATTTTCATAATGAGGCTAGAATGATTCGTTATCGATTTTTTGAGGGAGTCGTTCAAAAATATCAAGCGAATTATTTAATGACCGCGCATCATGGGGATGATTTAGTAGAAACGATTTTAATGCGTTTGGTTCGTGGCTCTACTTTCAATGGTTATGCAGGATTCCAAAGAGAAATTCAAGAAGATGGTTATCGCCTTATTCGTCCACTCATTTCCGTATCGAAGGAGGAGATTCTTCGCTTTAATGAAGAACACCACATTCCTTTTGTTATTGATTCTTCGAATGAAAAAGATAAATATACGAGAAATCGGTATCGGAAATATGTGCTTCCTTTTTTAAGAGAAGAGGAACCCAAATATTGTGAAAAATTCTTGAAATTTAGTAGAACTTTAACCAAATATAGTGATTATATTGATCGTCTTGCAAAGCAGGAATATAAGAAACTTTATGAAGAAGACAAGAAATCTTTTTATATTTCTAAATTCTTAGAAATCGACTTTGTTCTTCAAGAAAAAGTGTTAAACTCGATTTTAGCCTCTATTTATCAAGATGATTTGATGTTGATTCATGATCGACATGTCCAGTTAATTTATCAATTGATTCAATCTAAAAAGAAGAATTGTTTTGCTTATTTACCAAATCAAATTAAGGTGGTAAAGTCTTATGATGTGCTTTCTTTTCAAAGAGAATCTGCCCAACTTTCTTCTTATGAAATCGAATTATCGGAATCGGCTTTTTTACCGAATGGAAAAGTGATTGAACGAGTAGAATACTGTGAGACAAATGGGAATGATGTTTGTCGATTAGATAGTACGGATATCTGTTTGCCTCTTTCTGTTCGTACGAGAAAATATGGGGATCGGATTGCGTTAAAGGGAACGAATGGACATCGAAAAGTGAAAGATGTTTTTATCGATTGTAAGATTCCAATGCAGGAAAGAGAACTATGGCCGATTGTCGTGGACGCTACGAATACGGTCGTATGGATTCCTGGAATTAAGAAAAGTAAATTTAATAAGCAAAAGAACGAAAAGTATGATATAATATTGAAATATGACCAAGGAGGAAGAAAATGAATAAAAACAGTTTAAGAAGAGGATTGTTACCGTATCTAGTTTTGATTCTTGTGATACTTGGGGTCGTTTATGTTTATACGGTTGGAAATAATAAAGTAAACAAGTTATCTTATGATGAATTAGTGACGTTGTTAGAGAAAGAAAAAGTAACGGAAATGACCATTACTCCTAAGGAACGGGCCGTTACGTATGAGATTACAGGTAAGGCAAAAGGTTATAAGAAGAATGAATCGTTCTTTGTTCGGGTACCGTTGAGTGAAACGGTTATGCATTCTATATTAGAAGCAGATAACGGAAAGATTACTATTAAGACGAATGCAGATCCGGAATCTAGTTCTTTACTATTAATTATTGTGAATGTATTACCGATTGTTATTATTGTGGGTGTAGGATTTTATTTATTGACGAAACAAGTTGGTGGTGCGAATAAGTCCATGGATTTCGGAAAGAGTAGAGCGAGACTCAGCAACGATAATAATAAAGTTACCTTCAAGGATGTGGCAGGTTTAAAGGAAGAAAAAGAAGAAGTTAGTGAATTGATTGATTTCTTGAAAAATCCGAAGAAGTTTACGAAATTGGGTGCACGTATTCCGAAAGGTGTTTTGTTGGTAGGGCCTCCTGGTACAGGTAAGACCTTGCTTGCTAAGGCTGTGGCTGGAGAAGCCAATGTGCCATTCTACTACATCAGTGGTTCTGACTTTGTAGAGTTATTTGTTGGAGTAGGTGCAAGCCGAGTACGTGATATGTTTAAACAAGCCAAACATACCGCTCCATGTTTGATTTTTATCGATGAAATTGATGCCGTAGGTCGTCAACGTGGAACTGGTCTTGGTGGAGGACATGATGAACGCGAACAGACTTTGAACCAGTTACTTACAGAAATGGATGGATTTGGTGCGAATGAAGGAATCATTATTATTGCGGCAACGAACCGTGCCGATGTTTTGGATCCTGCACTTCTTCGTCCAGGACGTTTTGACCGACAGGTAACCGTTGATTTACCGGATGTAAGAGAAAGAGAAGAAATTCTAAAAGTACACGCCAAAGACAAGATTTTGGATAAATCTGTGGAACTTTCTTTTTTGGCTAAGAGAACACCTGGATTTAGTGGTGCAGCTCTTGAAAACTTATTGAATGAAGCTGCTTTGCTTGCGGTTCGTCGAAATAAAAATGCGATTACGATGAGTGAAATTGATGAAGCAACAGACCGAGTAATCGGAGGACCTGCTAAGGTTTCACGGAAATATAATGCTCATGAAAAGGAAGTCGTTGCGTACCATGAAGCAGGGCATGCCGTTCTTGGAATTAAGTTACCAAATGCGGATGATGTTCAAAAGATTACGATTATTCCTCGTGGTCAGGCTGGTGGATATACTTTGATGATGCCAAGTGAAGAAACGTATCTCTCTACGAAGACAGAATTATTACAACGAATCACTGGTTTGTTAGGTGGACGTGTTTCTGAAGAAATCAAATTTAAAGAAGTAACTACTGGTGCTCATAATGATTTTGAGAAGGCAACAAAGATTGCTAGGGCTATGGTTACGGAATATGGAATGAGTGATTTAGGTCCGGTTCAATTGGAACAACAAGAAGGTGGAGTCTTCTTAGGAAGAGATTATAACAAGAGTAAGAACTTCTCGAATGAAATCGCTCATGAGATTGATAAAGAAGTTAGAAAGATTATTGACGAATGTTATCAAGATGCCAAGAGAATCCTTACTGAGAATAAAGATTTGGTAAAAATGATTGCGGAAGCTTTATTAGAATATGAAACGTTAACGAAGGAACAGATTGATTCTTTGGTTGCAACCGGTAAGATGCCAGAAGAAGTGGATTCGGATACGGGAGAAGATGTCGAATTCGAGGAAATGAAGAAAATTGCCAAAGAAAAAGGAATCAAAGGCTATACGAAGATGACAAAGGAAGAATTAAAGGAAGCTATTTCGAAAGAAGAATAGTTTCCTTTTTTCATTTTTCTTTCTTTTTTAGAGAATTTGTGGTATAATATGGGTCATCTTTTAAGAAAGAGGGGAAAATTGTGAAAAAATTAAATATTAAAAGATTATTCATTAAAGGGGTTTTGCCATTTACTACGGCTTTGACGATGAGTAGTTTTTCTGCGATGACTGCTCAAGCAGCTTCCTCTAGAGTGGTAGAAGATTCTTTTATTGAAGAGGAAAGTAATGTATCAGAAGAACTAGAATCTATTTCGGTTGATTTAGATTCTTTATCAGAACTTGAAATTACTGAGTCAGCTGCACGTAATTATTATGCAAACATTGTGTTTGGAACAGATCAAGACGTTGATCATTCTAAATTGAATGACGCTCTTGCTACTTTTCAACCAAAAAATCAGAAGATAGAGGAAATCGCTCCACAAGTATTGAAATATATTGTTTCTACTGGTGGACAGACGGTTAATCATGCGGCTTATTCTATTATTCCGTCTTTAGGAAATCCTAAATTTTTAAACATTGCTGGAATTTATGATGATAATGCTTGTTATTATACCAATTATTTTGATGGTAATACTGATAATGAGAATATTAAATCTAGTGCTTGGTTTGGTTATTATCCAGCTGATGATGAAATGGATGGATATTGTTTGTGTTGCCATGATCAAGGAGGATTTTACCGAGTTTGGTATTATCCTGGTTTAGAGAAATGTTTTATTTGGAATAACATAGGAGATCTTAATATTCAGTATGAAAAAGATGTTTCTTCTGAAAACATGGAAGACGTCATTAGGATGTTAGATTCATTGTGTATTTTAGCTTCTACTGAGTACTTTGAAAAAAATTCTTATTTATCAACTCCAGGAGAAGAAATCTCTTTTAGTAAGATTTATCAATTGACTCGCTTGAATAATTATGTTTCGGAGAGTACCAATTCTAAAGAAGGAAAATAAATGATTTGGAAGGCGATTATTAAAAGAATCTCGCGAAAAGAACTTCGGGTTCTTTTTTTCGTCCTATCATAATCTTTATCTTTCTTTTTTAGAGAATTTATGGTATAATATGGTCGTCTTTTAAGAAAGAGGGGAAAATTGTGAAAAAATTAAATATTAAAAGATTATTCATTAAAGGGGTTTTGCCATTTACTACGGCTTTGACGATGAGTAGTTTTTCTGCGATGACTGCTCAAGCAGCTTCCTCTAGAGTGGTAGAAGATTCTTTTATTGAAGAGGAAAGTAATGTATCAGAAGAACTAGAATCTATTTCGGTTGATTTAGATTCTTTATCAGAACTTGAAATTACTGAGTCAGCTGCACGTAATTATTATGCAAACATTGTGTTTGGAACAGATCAAGACGTTGATCATTCTAAATTGAATGACGCTCTTGCTACTTTTCAACCAAAAAATCAGAAGATAGAGGAAATCGCTCCACAAGTATTGAGTCGAATTATTGCTGTTGATGGGATTGTGACTGATAACTATGCTTTATTTACAAAGACTTTTTCTAATAATTCTTTCCTATTTATTCATATTAAAGATGACAATGTTAAATGTTGTAATTGTTATGATGACGAGAATCATGAGATTAACTCGGGTTCTTTCTTAAACTATTATGCCAATGATAATGAAATGGACCTTTATCGTTTGAAATGCTTTGACCAAAGAGGATGGTATGAAATCTTATATTATCCTGGTTTGGAGAAAACTTATGTTTGGAAAAACGTAGGAGATCATACTGAATATTATGAAAAAGATATTTCTTCTGAGAACATGGAGGAATTATTTAATCAGTTAAATTCTTTGTTTATTTCGGCTTCTACTACATCTTTTGAAACAAATTCTTTTTTCTCAACTCCAGAAGTAGATTACTCTTTTGGTAAGGCTTATCATTGACAAACTTGAATCATTCTAAAATGAATACAGATTCTAAAAAAGTGAAGTAAAATTATTAGAGAATACAATCATTAACTGAACCTTGATGGTTCTCAGACTGTTGACAAAAGAAATTTTGACAATGGTCTGTTAAGATTTTTTTAAAATGTCACCTTTTAAAATTTGCTTTGTAAATTAAACAATAGCAAACAAAGGCAAACTTTGTTTGTGAAAATATTATGATTTATGAAATCTAAAAAGCAAGGGTCAAGATAAACTCAACTTCGTTTCGCCCTTGCTTTTAATCTTTTATCTCTTTCTCTTAAAACTTGTTCAAGCATCTTTTGATCATCAATTCTTTTTTGTTCTCTTTTAATGGGGTCGCATCTATGACCTTCAATATGTCTTGTACCATAAATTTTATTATTTTTGAATATTCTAACTAAATTAGGATTAAATACATCTTGCCATACTTCAACAGTTGTTCCTTTGTAAAAAACATAATCATTTCTATTATCATCAATAGGAATATAATATTCATTTTTAATAGATATCATATTTCCATTTAATATTTTTCTTTCAACTTTAATACAAAATATTTTTGATAGATCAGTATTTTCTAAAGGAACAAATTCGGTTTCTTTTTCTTTTGGCTCATAAGCAAACTTTTTGTTTATGTATTTAATGTAATAATCATTAAACCATTTGTTTAATTCATCATAAGTTTTGATATTAAATCTAATAATGTCATTTAATAATCTATTTTGAATAGTAAAATTCATTTTTTCAATTTTACCTTTTGCCTCTGGAGAATTAGCATAAATAAGTTCAATGCCAAGTTCATCTAACATTCTACCAACTTGAGTAAGTTTATCTTCTTTTGAATCCCATAGAATAGTAGTTCTATCAGAGTAAATAGATAAGGGTATCCCATATTTTTCAAATATAATTTTAAATAAATGACAGTAACCTAACATACATTCAGTAGGCATAAACCAACCAGCAAGTATTTCATCAGTGGCATCATCAATAGCCATATGTAAAGAAAATTTATTTCCATTGCAAAACCAATCGTGGGGAGTACCATCAACCATGATAAGAATTCCTCTTCTTGGTGAAGGATCTCTTAGAGGATGAATTTTTTTATCACCTTTGAAGCATTTATGCTTTATTGGAGATTTCCAACCTTCTTTTTTATATAATTGCTGAAAAAAAGATTCGCTTCTTACTTTAAGATTATATTTTTTAGCATCATCTTGTTTATTCTTATTCCAAATAATATCTTCATGGTAAATATCCATGAATTGTGATATAGTAATACTTGGATATTTTTTCTTAAAGTTCTTAATATATTCTATCTCTTGGTTGGGAGCAGAGTTATTTGAAGGTTTATTAGATAAACCGTGAACTAATAAAGAAGAAATATCCTTTTTTTCTATTTCACTAGATAAACGTATTAACTGTCTTTTAGAATAATTAGTACAATTTCCAATTTCAACATAACTTATTTTAATTTCACCATTTAATTTTTGTTTTAAAAGATTAAGAGCTTTTTCTTTATCTTTTATCATTTAATTTAAAAATGCACCTCCTTTCAAATGATATATTTTATCATTATAAGGTGACATTTTAAAAAAATTTATCGGTGACATTTTAAAAAAGGTTTAACAATTTTGACAATGGTCTTTTTATTTTGAAAAAAATATATTATAATAAAAATGTAAGGCTGCTTATTGTACCTAAAAT
>CANQHQ010000051.1 GCA_947623825.1 uncultured Bacilli bacterium | reverse complement strand
AAAAAGGTTAATATATTAAATTTATTCAAGAAAAAAGTGATATGTTCATTTAAACGTACCACTTTGTCAACAGCCTGTGAACCCTGATGGTTCTTTTTTATTCATCTTAAATATGCTTTCTTTTTGTTTCCATTTTTTATTAAACTTTTATTGATAGGGGAAAAGTAACTATTAATCTTTTATTGAATGATTCTCTATCAAATATTTTTTATAAAAGGATCAAAATGTGTTAAAATAGGAGCAGGTGATGGACCATGTCATGGAAAATAGGAGATGTAGAGATTGGCAATCGTACTGTATTAGCGCCGATGGCTGGGATTGGGAATTCTAGTTTTCGGAAAATTGTCAAAGCAATGGGATGTGGTCTTGTTTATGCTGAAATGGTCAGTGATAAGGCTATTTTTTATAATAATCAAAAAACCTTAGATATGCTTTATATGGAGGAAGAAGAGCGTCCTATTGCGCAACAAATTTTTGGTAGTGATAAAGAGTCTTTTGTTGCGGCTGCGAAATATGTCTATGAACACATGAAACCGGATATTATTGATATCAATATGGGGTGTCCGGTTCCTAAAGTTGCGGTCAAATCGCAAGCAGGAGCGGCTCTTCTTAAAAATCCAGAAAAAATTCGTGAAATTGTTTCGAGTGTGGTTTCTTCCGTTCCTATTCCTGTTACTGTGAAAATACGAAGTGGTTGGGATTCTGAACATATCAATGCGGTCGAGGTCGCTAAAATTTGCGAAGAAGCAGGAGCAAAAGCCATTTGTGTTCATCCTCGAACGAGAAGTCAAGGTTATGCGGGAAAAGCGGATTGGTCGGTGATTCGCCAAGTGAAAGAAAGTGTGACGATTCCTGTGATTGGAAACGGAGATGTTACTACTCCTCAATTAGCGAAGCAAATGATAGAAGAAACGGGTTGTGATGCGGTAATGATTGGGCGAGGCGTGTTAGGAAGACCGTGGCTTATTCGAGAAATCAATCATTATTTAGATATGGGTGAATTGTTAGAAGAACCGAGTCCAAAGATGAAAATTGATTTTTGTCTTTGGCATCTAAAAAACCTATGTGAGTTGAAAGATGAAAAATTAGCGGTCTTAGAAATCCGAAGTCATATTGCTTGGTATTTGAAAGGGTTACCAAAATCGAATGAAATTAAGAATAAGATATTTCTTCAAACGCATATTTCTGATATAATCAATACATTGAAGGATTATCAATTATGGTTAGAAAGAGGTGATAGAGATGAAGAATGAAAAACAAGAAAAGATGAAACAAATGAAAAAAAGTAAAACAATAGAGGCAGTTGTCGAGGAAGAGGTGAAACGAAAACCTAGAAAATCTTCCGTAAAAGAGGAGTCAAAGAAAAAAGACTCTTCGAAACAAAAGGAAGTTCAAGAAGAAGTTTTTCACGAGAATTCACAAGAACAAAAATTAGAGAATTCTCCTGTTACTGGGGGAAAACGTCGCGCTTATTTTCTTCCTAGAGTGTTAGCGTATTTTATCGATTATCTTATCGTTTCAATGGTTTTATTTTTGGTTGCGTATATTCTTCCACAAGATCCTAATTATGAGGATTATTTGAAAGAATATCAGGATATTCAAACGGAATATATGGAAAAAGTGTCTGAAGAATCAGAAAATGAGGAATCTATGACGGATATCTATGAAGAATATATCAATAAATCAGCGGATGTTACCTATGACTTGGATCGTTGTAGTGTACCAATTATGATTGCTGAAGCCTTTGTTTTAATTGGTTATTATGTCGTATTCCAATATTATTTTCATGGTCAAACGATCGGTAAGAAATTGATGAAGATTCGGGTTGTTTCTACAAATGGAGAAGAAGTTTCTATGAATCAATATATCTTTCGTACCTTATTGGTTCAATCTCTATTAGCGAAAATGATTCTTATTGAATTTGTATTATTTATTGGAAGAGCAAATTATTTTTATGCAAGTTTTGCCATTCAAGGAATTCAGATGGTATTGATGATTGTTACTATCTTTATGGCACTTTATTCTAAGACTGGCATGGGGTTACATGATCGATTGGCTAAGACACAAGTGGTTATGGTCGATTGATTGATAGGAGGTTTAAAAAATGAGAGAATTTACAGAACAAGAATTAGTAAGACGAGAAAAAGTAGATAAAATTAGAGAGTTTTGTAATCCATATCCAGAAAGATATGAAGTGACGCATTCTTTGAAAGAAGCAAGTCAGTTAGAGGATGGAGTACAGGATGTTTCGATTGCAGGACGTATTGTTTTTGTCCGTAAAATGGGAAAGATGAGTTTTATCAAATTACGGGATATTGAAGGAGAAATTCAGGTTTCTATCAAGATTGATATGGTTGGAGAAGAAAATTATGCTTTTTTTAAAGCCAATATCGATATTGGAGATTTTATTGGTGTTCAGGGAGAAATTTTCACGACTCAGACAGGAGAAAAGACTTTAAGAGCAACTTCGTTTGTCTTCTTAGGAAAGGCCTTGAAACCACTTCCTGAGAAATTTCATGGACTTCAAGATTTGGAGGCATGTTATCGTCAAAGATACGTGGATTTGATTATGAATCAAGAGACAAGAGACCGTTTTTTGATTCGTGTAAAATTTATTCGTGAATTACGAAATTATCTTGATCAATTGGGTTATATGGAGATTGAAACCCCTATTTTGAATAATAAAGCAAGTGGGGCTTCTGCCCGTCCTTTTTGCGCTCATCATAACGCGTTAGATTTGGATGTGTATTTGAGAATCGCTCCAGAAACTTATCTAAAAAGAGCGGTAGTAGGGGGAATTCCAAAAGTTTACGAAGTCGCTCGCTGTTTCCGTAACGAAGGAATGGATGCTTCTCACCTTCAAGATTTTACTATGGTTGAGGGATATCAGGCATACTTCAATTATGAAGACAATATGAAATTTATTCAAAAGATGCTTCAGACGATTATTCAGAATCTTTTCGGTACCCTTACGATTTCATTTGGTGGAAAAGAAATTGATTTTAGTGGAGATTGGGGAAAAGTTACTTTCCGAGAATTATTGATCCAATACGCCAATATTGATATCGATGTTTATAATACGAAAGAGAAGTTGCTTGCGAAAATTATCGAAGATAAAATTGAAGTCGATAGTGAAACACCTCTTGAAAATTTGGGATTTGGTAATTTGGTAGATGTATTATATAAGAAAGTTGCGCGTCCACAGATGATAGGACCTGTTTATTTAACAGAACACCCAACGAGTTTATCTCCTTTGGCAAGAAGTAATGATGAACGTCCAGAAATCAGTGATCGTTTCCAATTAGTGATCAATGGAGCGGAGATTGTGAACGGATATTCTGAATTGGTTGATCCTCAAGAACAAGAACGGCGGTTGTTGGAACAAGCAAGTTTGAGAGCGGCTGGAGACGAGGAAGCAATGGAAATGGATTACGACTACATTCATGCCATGGAATATGGAATGCCACCTATTTCTGGTTGGGGTATGGGAATTGATCGAATTGTTCAATTGTTAACCGGTAGCGAGAGTATTCGGGATGTCGTTATGTTTCCACTTATGAGACCAGAAAAGACGCAAGAATAAGAAAAAAAAGGATACACAAAGGATATTTTAGTCCTTTGTTTTTCTTTTGATTTTGTATTTCTCTTATTGAAACTTCCTTCATAAAGTGGTATTCTTATACTAGGAGGTCTGCTATGAAAGAGATAGATAAAATATTGAAAATGACTGAAGAAGAACTTACGAACTATTTTCAATCTTTAACCATTGATGAGGTAAAAGCCTTAGTGGAACAATTAAATGAGGTGAAGACAGATGCAGATTAAAGAAGAATTTAATGAAATTGTCAGTCATTTCTTAAAAGAATATGAAGACCATAAGAATGCCGTGTATACAGAACTTTCGGAATTACGCAAGAAGAAGGAGGTTGCTTCTTCCAAACTCTCTTTTTCAGAAGAAATTCATGATGAAGAAGGAATAGAAGAATACAAACATGAGATTGAGGCTTGTATTCGTGGGGAAGAAGAACTAAAACAAAAACTCGATTTTCGCGAGTATGAAGAAAAAATGAGTTCCTTACAGCAATTGGTTCATCGTTACGCAAGGAAACGTCTTGAATCGGCTTCTTTAGAGGAATTAGAAGAATATAAAAAAGGAAAAGTTGCGGAAGAAAACCAGGAACTTGATTTTATGAAAGTGCAGTTGGCGGAGTTACAGACAAAGTTAAAATCTTCTCCAACGACTGTGACGGTTTCTCCTTCTTTTGAAATGTGTCTTTTGAATTCTCAGTTTCAAGAAATTCAGGAGTCTTATATTGCTTCGAAAGAAAATGGGGATGAATTTCCTAGAGAAGAATTGGAACGTGCTAGTGCGATTCGAGAAGAAATTCGCGGAATGAAGAAAGATTTGGCGGAAAAGCAGAAGGTATTAGATGAACAATGCCAAACAGCGATTGATCAAATCAAAGATGGGATTACGGATTTAGAGGTAAGGATTCGTCAAAAGACTGCTTCGATGGAAAGTCTTAAAAATCTTCCTTTGGAGACGTATCGTCAACAATTAATTTCTTTTGAGCCAATGACAGACCTAGAAAAACAATATATGGAAAATATTCAATTTTTATCCGATATGTCTCAAGCTACTCTTCGGGTAGGAAGAGAAGGACAATCAGAATATTATCACAAGTTAATGGAAAAATACCATATTTCTGATTCTGTTCTTCGTCGGGAATCTAGAGTGAGAAAACCAACGTTCTTTTCTAAATTGATGTTATGTTGTCTAGCAACTTCCAAATTATTACAACAAAAAGTATTGGATGAAAGTATCTACGTGCAGTTTGGGGAAGAAGATGATTTGATTGAGGCGTTGAATCAAGACGATGCCTTCTTAACTTCTGAAAAAGAGCGTCTTTCTGATTTTGATTATTCTTCCATTCATACACTCGATTGGGCGAAAAAGAACGGATTATGGTATGTTTCGATGGATTATGACGAATTTATGGAGAAAGATGCACCTACTTTTGAGAAGTATGGATATGGAGAACTATCTAAGAAAATCTCAGATATTTTAGATGCCAATCGTTCGCTTCTTGCGAAGTCTTCTCATACAGAAGTAAGTCAAACGTCTTTTGAACGTATTAAAGATTATATATTTAGTGTAATTCAAAGTTGGTTAGAACCTGTATTTTTACAAGAACTTGAAAAAGTCATTAATCAAAATGGATATTTTTATAACGTAGAGGCTTATCCTATCGATGATGAGGCTTCTGTTCGTCGAATTGTAACGAGGGCTGCTTCTGAGATTGTGTTAAGTAAAGATGCGGTAAAGGATTTGTTAATTTCTTTGAATAATGTGAAGAGAACGAAGTCGATTGATAACGAAAAAGTAGAAGCCATTAAAGATGAAATCGCAACGTTATTAAAAATGAAAGCAACGACGTTAGATGAGGCTTTGGCGAAGGGAGAAGAACCTTATTCCCCTGAAGAAGCGCTTCGGTTAGATCAATTGAAGTCAGCAGAAGAAAGAAGAGAAGAAAATGCCGAAGTAGAGGATCTTGTTTCTCAGGTAGATGCTTATGCAGAGGAAAAATCTTCTGAAAAAGAGGAAGAGACTGTAGAATTACAAGTAGAGAATGTGTCTTCTTCCGATGAAGAAAGAGAGGCTACCATTGAAGAAGTGGAGTCTGAGAAAAAAGAGGATTCCGAGAAAAAAGAGGATTCTTCTCCTTTAGAAGATTCTGCCGATACGAAAGAGGAACCATCCAAGGAGGAACCTTCTCGATTAGATGCTTTCCCTGATCCTTCTAATTCTTTCGTCGATTCTAAGGAAACAGAGGAAACGGATGTTTTGGATGGAAAAGAAAAAGAGAGTGTTTCTTCAGAAAACTCTGAAATTTTGAATGAGACACCGGTGGAAGATTCTTCTCAACCTGTATCTTCACCAGAAGAGCAAGAAGAAGAGGCAAGTGCAGTATTACGAAAATAGAGAATTGAAAAAGAATTCTCTTTTTTTTGTTGAAATGGTCCTTTTTTTGCTTTTTTCCTTTGTTTATATGGCTTTTTCGTGAAACTTTCACTGAAAAGTGGTTGATTTTACCATAAATGTTGTTATAATTAAAGTGGGAGGTTTAAAATGAAGAAACATAATATTTTGAAGGTAGTTCTTCTTACAATCTTGGTAGTTGTATTGTGTACTTGGATTTTCCCAAGCGCTTCGTTCGATAATTCTTTGTATACCTTGACTGAAGGAGAGAGAGCACAGGCTGGTTTATTTGATGTTTTCGCTTATCCAATGGTTGCAGTAATGTATTTTGGTAATATCTTATTGTATACCTTGGCTGTTGGTGCATTCTATGGCGTTTTATCACGTATTCCGGCTTACGAGAAACTAGTTGATAGAATTGTTTCTCAATTTCGTGGACTAGAAAGCCTATTTCTAGGATTAGTTGTAGTCTTGATTGCAGCCATTGTATCCGTAACTGGAATGATGGTTCCTATCTTATTCCTATTCCCATTTATTATCTCTGTGGTATTAAAAATGGGATACAATAAGCTTGTTGCTGCAACTGTCACAGTAGGTCCTACACTTGCGGGAGTTTCTGGTACGACGTTGGGAGTCATGACCACTGGGTACATGAATCAATTACTTGCAATTACATCTTTCGATGAGATGGTTTCGAAATTGATTGTTCTATGCGTTTATGTAGTTCTATTGATTGCTTTTCTTGTTTTATACGGAAAAAAGACAAGAAATGTGGTTGTTGAAACGATGAACACAGAGAAAGAAGATCAGAAATCTCTTTCTAACGAAAAGTATGAACAAACAAAATTAGAAATTGCATCAGATTCTAAAAAAGTAGATGCATCGAAAAAAGAAAAAGATGCAACTTCAAGTCAGAAGTCAACGAAGAGTAAGGATTCCACGAAGAAAAATGCAACGAAGGGTTCTAATAACCAAAAGACTTCTTCAGGAAAAAGAGGAAGACCAGCAAAGAATCGGGCATCTATGGCAAAAGATAGTGCTGAAACTTTAGTAATTCGCGCAAATTCAAAGAAGAAAGTACATGTTTGGCCATTGGTAATTATCTTTGATCTTGTTCTTATCATTTTGGGACTATCTGTCTTTGATTGGAATGGATTATTTGAAATTACTTGGTTTACCGATGCGACAAAGTCTGTTCTTACTTATGCACCTATTGCGGATTTCCCAATTTTTGGAAAATTATTGGGTACAGTTGGTGCCTTTGGTGAATGGTCATTGAACATTGAAATCACAGCTTTCATCTTGATTGCTACCTGCATTGTCGGATTGGTTTATGCTGTAAAATGGTCTGATTTCATTGATGGAATCTGCGATGGAGTGAAAAAAGCGTTTGGACCTGGACTCATTATGTTATTGACTTATGTTGTGTTGGTTTTAACTACTTATCATCCATTCCAACTTTGCATTACGAAATTCCTCTTGGATTTAACTTCAGGAATTAATGTGGTTACCATGTCTGTCATCGCCATGTTTGCATCGTTCTTCAATGTTGATATGGTGTATGTAGCGCAAAGTACCTTACCTTACGTTCAAACAATCATTACTGATACTACCTTGTATCCACTCATTGGACTTATTTTCCAAGCAATGTATGGTTTGATTTTGTTAATCGCACCTACTAGTTTCCTTTTAATGGGAACGTTAACTTACTTGGATATTCCTTATACACAGTGGATTAAACATATTTGGAAATTTTTCCTTGTATTGTTGGCAGTGTTAGTCGTAATCTTCTTGATTGTTTTGGCTTTATAAGGAAGAGGGAAAAGGACTTCGGTCCTTTTTTTGTTTATAAGGAATTTTCTAAAAAAGTAAATTTTTTGTTGACCAAAACATATGTTTGAATTACAATGCAATTATTAGGGGGGAAATATAATGTTAATTAATAGAGCATATGTATTTAGACTATATCCAACAGAAGAGCAAAAAGTGTTTATTAATAA
>CANQHQ010000050.1 GCA_947623825.1 uncultured Bacilli bacterium | reverse complement strand
AGAGACGAACTACATTTGACTAATTTTCAATAAACTGCTATGATTAGAATAGTAAAAAGGGTGATATAGATGGCAGATGATATTGCGATTTTATTTAAAGAAAAGAACAAATCTATCTTATTAAATACCTTACAATATGACATTGAAAAAAATGGTACTTCCATGTTGGAAAGTATGGTCAATATATTTAATAACGAATTTGATACCGCAATTACGAAAATTATTTCTATTTATCAAGATGCTGGTGCGAAAGATGAAAAAAAATTTATTACAGATACGATTAATCGAATGAAAATTGATAGTTATAAGGAGATGGAACTTTTACTTAATAATAAGAGAGTTTGTTTGGAAAAAAGTTTAGAGGAAGTCACTTTTGATGATGTTGGTTTTCAATCTTACTATGATGCAATTTTTCATACGACTGTTTCCTTTAAAGAATCGTTTCGTAAATATTGTGTTGAAAACATTCAAAAGGAAGCCCTTTCTATGTTTCGAAAGAATATCAAGAAAAGTGTTGAAAAAGAAAAGCAAGAGGTTACGTTTTCGCGTGTAGAAGAATATTTTGTTCATCGTTTGTATGGTAAATTAGAAAATAAGATTTATATGGAATTAGATTTTAGAGATAATAACTTATTGAATAAAGGAAAAGAAGGATATCTTCGATATCAAGAAATTGTTTCTAAGACAGAAGAAAATAGTTAAGGTTTTATGTCAATCTTGTTGGTGGAATAAAAAAATAAGAATAAATGGATTCTATAGAGGAGAACTTCTCCTTTTTTTATGTATAATTTTTTCTCTTTTAGTGAAACTAAAGGTAGAAAGAAGGGAAAAGATGAAAGCTACTGGAATGGTTCGTAGAATCGATGAATTAGGAAGGATTGTGATACCAAAAGAAATACGAAAAAACTTAAAAATTCATGAAGGGGACAGTTTAGAAATTTATATTGATCATCAATCCATTATTTTAGAAAAATATTCTTATTTGACTAACCTTTCTAGTGTAGCGAATCAAATCGTGTCCGTTGTATCCAAAGTTTTGAAAAAAAATGTACTTATTACGGATATGGAAAAAATTATTGCTTGTAACTCTGTGTTAGAATCTAGATATTTAAATCAGAATGTATCGAATCTTATTATTTCTGTGATGCAGGATCGAAAAAATTATAGTGAAATTTCTGTGGATTCTGTCTCTTTTATTGAGGGAGAAAAAGAGGAGTGTAGTTATGTAGTCAGTCCTATTTTGGTTGATGGGGATCTCTTAGGATCTGTTATTTTATTTGACTCAAAAAGTTTAAGTGATACGGATATTACGATTGCGAAGATGCTTAGTTCTTTTTTTATTAAAAATATTGAAGAATGAGGCTTTTTATGATATACTCTTGGTACAAATGTGATGAAGGAAAGAGTTATGTGCTATCTTTTTTAGAGAGTCTTGTTAGGTGAAAGAAGACATGGATAAAGCATAATAGATGGTTCTGGAACTAGAGAATCGATAGGTAGGTTTTCTCGTATTTCTGCGTTAAAGATTTGAGTGGGTAAGTGAAACTTATCAAATAAGGTGGTACCGCGATTCTTTCGTCCTTTGGAAGAGTCGCTTTTTTATTTTAGGAGGATATTATGTGGATACAAATTCAAAGTAATGGAAATAAAAATGATGTTTTTAGGCATGGAGAAGGCATGTGTTCGTGTACTTTTTAATAAATTAAGAAAGAAAAGTAAAAAAAATTTTGTACGAATATTCTATTTTACATGAAATAATTAGGAGGAAAAAATATGGAAAAATATTATATTTCAACTGCGATTGCGTATACTTCTGGGAAACCCCATATTGGGAATACTTATGAAATTGTTTTAGCGGATGCGATTGCGCGTTATAAAAGATTACAGGGTTACGATGTGTACTTTCAAACAGGAACCGATGAGCATGGAGAAAAAATTCAATTAAAGGCAGAGGAAAAAGGAGTGACTCCGCAAGCTTTTGTCGATTCTGTTGCTAAAGAAATTCGTGATATTTGGGATATTATGAATACTAGTTATGATCGATTTGTTCGTACTACGGATCCCCATCATGAAGAAATTGTTCAGAAAATATTTAAGAAAATGTATGAAAAAGGGGACATTTATTTAGGAAAATATGAGGGACTTTATTGTACTCCTTGTGAATCCTTTTTTACAGAAAGTCAATTAGTAGATGGAAAATGTCCTGATTGTGGTCGTGAAGTGCAGCCAAAGAGTGAAGAGGCTTACTTTTTCCGACTTTCTAAATACCAAGATTCTTTGATGAATTATATAGAATCTCATCCAGACTTTATTAAACCTGAATCACGGAAGAACGAAATGATTAATAATTTTATTCGACCAGGACTTCAAGATTTATGTGTTTCCAGAACTTCCTTTGATTGGGGCATTCCTGTGGATTTTGATCCGAAACATGTTGTTTATGTATGGCTTGATGCCCTTACCAATTATATAACCAATATTGGATATGATCCGGATGGAAGTAGTGAAGAATTTCAAAAATATTGGCCCGCAGATCTTCATTTAATTGGAAAAGATATTATTCGTTTTCATACTATTTATTGGCCTTGTTTTTTGATGAGTCTCGATCTTCCTTTACCAAAACAAGTATTTGGTCATCCTTGGCTTCTTGTTGGAGAAGGAAAAATGAGTAAATCGAAAGGAAATGTCCTTTATGCGGATGATTTGGTTCATCTATTTGGAGTAGATAGTGTCCGTTATTATTTACTTCATGAAATTCCTTATGCCAATGATGGTACTTTAACATACGATTTATTAATTGAAAGAGTCAATAGTGATTTGGCTAATATTTTAGGTAATTTGGTAAATCGAACGATTTCTATGGCTCAAAAGTATTTTCAAGGAACTGTTACGAATCGAAACGTAATGGATTCGATGGATACGGATTTTCTTTCGATGATTTCTTCTTTGGATGAAAAAGTGGAGAAAAAGATGGATAACCTAGAGGTAGGAGAGGCTTTGGATGAGATTTTTGAAGTTCTTAGAAGAAGCAACAAGTATATTGATGAAACAATGCCTTGGGCTCTTGCCAAAGAGGATACAAAGAAAGATCGATTGGAAACCGTCTTATATCATTTATTAGAAGCCATTCGTGTTTGTGGAATTTTCTTACGTCCTTTTTTACCAGAAACAAGTCAAAAGATTCAGAATCAATTACAAAATACAAGAGAAGAACGTGTTTATTTAGAAGAAAATTCTTATCTTGTTGGAACACCAGAAGCATTATTTATGCGCATCGATAAAGAGAAAAAATTACAAGAAATTGAACAACAAAATCAGGCTTAAAACTTTCCGTGAAGGGAAGTTTTTTATTACCAGAATTTGTTAAATTGGATGAGAAAAAATCGTGATATAATGGAATTACTTTGGAGGGATTTTATGTTTATTGATACGCATTGTCATGTTGAAGAAGATAAAATTTCAAAAGAAGAGTATATTCGTCATGCCCAAGAAGCAGGTGTTTCTTGTTGTGTTGTTTCTTTCTGTGATCCAAAAGAATTATCGAAAGTAGAGGAACTGGTTTCTGTTTCTGATTCCTATTATGTGACTGTAGGAATTCATCCAGAATATGCCATGGATGTTCAAGAATCTGATTTTTCTCTTTTGGAAAAAATGTTGGAGAAGAAAAAAGTGGTGGCGATTGGTGAAATCGGACTAGATTATTATTGGGATAAAAATCATAAAGAAGAACAAAAGGACGTTTTTCGTAGGCAAATGGTTCTAGCGGAAAAATGGAAGTTGCCTGTAGTGATTCATACGAGAGAGGCTATGAATGATACTTATGAAATATTGAAAGAATTTCCGCAAGTTCATGGAATTATGCATTGTTTTAGTGGTAGTTATGAAATGGCTTGTCATTTTCTTTCTTTGGGATATCTTTTGGGAATTGGAGGCGTTCTTACTTTTAAAAACAGTAAATTAGGAGAAGTAGTTCAACAGTTACCTCTTTCTTCCTTTGTTTTAGAGACAGATAGTCCCTATTTAGCTCCCGAACCCGTTCGTGGTACGATGAATGAATCAAAAAATATTCCTTATATTGCAGAAAAACTTGCGAATTGGAAAGGAGTATCTATCGAGGAAGTGGCAAAAGTAACTTCGAAAAATGCAATAGAGATGTTTGACTTACCTATCGATTTGTGATATAGTTAGGTCAACATAGAGAATAGGTTACAGAGGTAGAAAATAGGAGTTTTATGAAAAAGTTTTATAAAGCAATGTTTTATCGTTTCATGTTTGTAGGTACCTGTGCTTTGTCTTTGTACATTATTGCTTGTGGGAATACGACTCATACCAATACTGTTTCGGATGTGAATGGTGTGAAATCGGTGGAAGCAATTCACATTGTGACCGAGTACAAGAAGGCAACAGCCGAGGAAGTTATTCCCGTTATTCCGGTAAATACCATGGAAGAGGCAGCACAGTATGGTCCGACGAATCCCGTTTCTTTTGTAGGGCAAATGACAGCTTATAAGTCAAATTGTGCTGGATGTACCGGAAAGGTTAGTTGTCCACCGAGACAGGATGTTCGAAATGGAAACATTTATTATAACGATGCGGTTTATGGTACTGTTCGTATTATGGCGGCAGATCCACATATTCCTTGTGGAACGATTGTGAAAATCACAAATTTAACTTTTACGCCGGAACCTGTAATTGGAATTGTTCTTGATCGTGGAGGTTTAATCAAGGGAAATATTATGGATTTTCTTATCGGTGAAAACGAAGATATGAATCTAGTTGGTAGACAAAGAAACGTATCTTATGAAGTTGTCCGTTGGGGATGGTAGAAAGTGTCAAATCAAGGGCTTCGGCTCTTTTTTTCGTGGTATTTCTTAGTTGGGTATGCTATGATGATGTTAGAGAAATTTTTGGTAAAGGAGGAAAAGAAAGATGCAAGGAATCCGTCAGTTAATGCATATCGTATCTTCTATGGTGCTTTATTCTTTGTTGATGATTTTGCTGGTGGTTACGGTTCTTGTATCTGTTACTGTTGTCGATCGCTTTCTTCCTTCCAATCGTTCGCAAGATCGGCCACCCCTTTTTGGAGCTTATGTCATTATTAGTCCTAGTATGGTTCCCAATATTAATGTTCAAGATGCGGTCATTACGGTGCGTGTTCCTACAAAAAAGTTGAAACTCTACGATGTAATTACTTTCTTATCCAAGGATATCGATACGCATGGTGTTCCTATTACGCATCGAATTGTTGGTTTACTTAGTACCGAAACAGGCGAAACGGCTTTCCGTACCAAGGGAGATAACAATAAAATGCAAGATCGCGCGATTATTCTTCAAAGTGAGGTTCTTGGAAAAGTCTTTTTTCGAATTCCTATGTTGGGGTATGTGAGAACCTTTGTTACTAGTCCCGTTGGTTTTTTGATTACGGTTGTCTTGCCATTATCCAGTGCGGGAGTAATGGAAGTTTTAAGATTGATTAAGAAAAAGAATTCGAAAAATTCAAAGGAACCAGACGTAATTTAGTTCTTGTCTTTTTATTTAATAGTTAGAAAGGAGAGAAGAGGATGGACCGTTTTCAATTTAAGAAAAAATATGGACAAAACTTTTTACGAGATGAAACGATTCCAAGTAAGATTGTATCGGCGAGTACTATTCCTTCGAATGCTTTAGTTATCGAAATTGGTCCTGGGGCTGGGATTCTTACAAAACAGCTATCTCTTGTCGCCAAGCAAGTGGTTTCTTATGAAGTAGATCGGGATTTGAAACCCATCCTAGAGGAATATTTAAAAGATTGTAAGAACGTCGATATTATTTACGATGATTTTTTAAATCGGGATATGTCAGAAGACTTAAAAGATTATTCTTATGATTCTCTTTATGTAGTTGCGAATCTTCCTTATTACATTACTACTCCTATTTTGATGAAACTTATTGATGCACCTCTATTTATTGATAAAATTGTTATCATGGTTCAAAAGGAAGTAGGAGATCGTTTTTCAGCGAAGCCTGGTTCAAAAGAGTATGGTTCTATTACAGTGTATTTAAATTATTTTTTTGAAGCGAAGAAACTATTTGATGTAAGTAGAAATTGTTTTGTACCGAAACCGAATGTCGATAGTGTCATTTTAAGTTTTGTGCGGAAAAAAGAGGTTCCTTTTGTTTCGGATTTTTCTTTCTTTACGAAAGTGGTTCGTGATAGTTTTCAGTATAAACGAAAAACTTTACGAAATAATTTGAAAGCCTATGATATGACAGTCGTTGAACGAGTATTGGAAAAATATCATTATCCTTTAAATGTACGGGCAGAGCAATTGCCTTTGGAAGTGTTTGTTGAGATTAGTAATGCCTTTGGTCAGAAAGATTGAGGAATCTGCTTGAAACTTTTTCGAGTTTGATATATAAATCTATCGAGCAGATTTTTCTGTTTATAAGTCATCCATCCAAAAGGAAAAAGATGATTAGCGCTTATAATCATCTTTTTTTACTCTAAAAATATCTATTTTTTTAGATTTGATAGTTTCATCAACTATAATATTTGAATTTTTTTTAATTAAATAATCACTTATATCTTTGTAATCTTCTCCAACTAAGAGAGTTGTATAAATTAATATTTTAAAATCATTATTATTTACTACAATATGTAGATCTTCTTGATAATAACTATATTTCCTTAATTTTTTATATATTCTTTCTATTTCGGAATATTTGAACGAATAAATTTCTTTATTTTGCTTAATTATCATGTAATTATCAGTTAGAAAATAGTATCTATTATTCCAATAATCAATATTACCAATTTTATCTAATAGATGATTGTTAACTAAATGTTTTTTTATTTTTTTAAAGTTAAAAGTGTATCTATTCTCTCACAGACTCTAATAATCATTATCAATCCAATAAATAATAAATGAACATAAAAATTATATTTCATACCAACATATAAAGATATAGCAAGTAAAATAATAGTCACAATTATATATGTAATTATATTGCCTTTACCAATATTAATATATTCATCTATTGTTAGTTTTTTCTTTTCCTTTTTCTTCATTTTTTTCTTACTTTACTGGAATCATATTCAGAATTATCAAAAGCTAGTAAAGGCCATAAAATGGATGGAAAAAACATCATTAGAATACAATAAGAATCATTTTTATTGAATACTTTACCTATATTGTAATGAAGCATAAACATAAATACTACATTTCCTATTGGAACAGGTAATAATAAAGGCCACCACGCTGATCCTAATACATCTTTTGATAAACAACCAATATTGTAGAAAGGTATTAATGAAATCCATCCTTTATTTCTTGTTTTCTTTAATGTTTTCCACATGCTAACTATGAAAATAAATAGTAGAACATATAATGAATACCATGCAATTTGCATTCCTTTAAAATTTGGTTCATATTGATAATGTAAATCCTTAAATATGCTTCTAACATCGTCTCTATATTGTTTAGTGGCAGATGCATATAAAACAGAATTATCATTATAAACAATTGCTTTATAATAATCTCCACTTGTACTATATTCATAATATTCAGAAAATAAATTAATTGAAACACTAGTTTTGCCAGTTACATTTGTATTATTTTGCATCACATCTTTTTGTCCTTTAGAGAAGAAATCCCAAAGAACCTCTTTATCATTAAATGTTGTATAACTAATTAAATAAGGGCAAGTTTCTTTATTTGTGATTAAATAATTTGCCACTCCAGTATATTTATTTTCTTCTTGCAAGTCAGTTACAGGGCACCCTTTTTCTTCCATATATTCAGTAAAGTAATTTTTATCGATTTTATCAGGAGACTTCATGCTAAGCATCATAACAAATCCAAGTATAAATAATAATACAATAGCAACATTACTAGTAATTGTAAAAATGAGACCAAATAAAGAATTTTTACTTTTCATAAAACACCTCATATTCAAAGTAATATTTTTCAATATCATTATAGGCCATTTTGATATACTTGTCAAAATTCCTATGGATTA
>CANQHQ010000049.1 GCA_947623825.1 uncultured Bacilli bacterium | reverse complement strand
TTTTTTTCTAAAAAAAAGGAATGCGCTCAGGAGAAAATATAAAAAATTTCCACCCTTCACGATTCCTAATTTTCTCCTATTCTTAGTATACCCCCCCCACCTTGAAAAGTCAATCACTTTTCCGTATAAACAACCATGGCTGAAAAACAATAGATTTGTTCTTCACTGAAAATCGAAGAAGAAATCTGATACTTAATATCAATCACATCCATATCGTCATCTAAAAACGAATTGATCGCATTTTCTAAATCTTTTTCGTCTTCAAAATCAAAAATTTTTACTTTCATTCTATCACCAAATCTAATATAAAAAAGCGATCACATATTTTGTGTCGCTTTTTGTCTTTTTTCTTATTTAACCACAATGTTAACAATCTTTCCTTTAATAACGATTACTTTGACAATCTCCTTGCCTTCGATATGTTTTTGTACATTTTCAGCTGCCTTGGCTTTTTCTTCGATAGTCTGATCGTCATCATCAATATGGACAGTGATAGTAGCGCGTACTTTTCCATTTACTTGAACCGCAATTTCTTTTTCTTCATCAACCAACATAGAATCATCATAAGTTGGCCAACTAGATTCACATAATGGTTCTCCTAAATGACACATTTCATTCAATTCTTCTGTTAAATGTGGTGCGATTGGATTTAATAAAGTCAAATAAGTACGAAAATCTTTTGAAGTAACGGCATCCATTTTTTCCATCTTATTCAATAAAATCATCAAAGCGGAAATCGCCGTATTAAATTTCAAAGAATCTAAGTCTTCCGTTACTTTTTTCACAGTTTTGTGGATATCTTTTTCAATTTCTTTCGAATATTCCTTTTTTTCCACAACTTTGTCTGCAAGACGAATTACCTTATCTAAGAATCGACGACAACCATTCAAACCTTGTTCACTCCAAATGGCTTCTTTCTCGTAATCTCCAATAAACATTTCATACGTACGAAGAGCATCGGCTCCATAATTTTCAACAATATCATCTGGATTAATGACGTTTCCAAGGCTCTTACTCATCTTTACGCCACCTTCTCCAAGAATCATTCCATGTGCAGCCCGTACTTTGAATGGTTCACTATTAGGAACAAGTCCCTGATTATACAAGAATTGATTCCAAAATCTCGCATAAAGTAAGTGTCTTGTAGCGTGTTCCATTCCTCCGTTATACCAATCGACTTTTCCCCAATAATCTAAGGCTTCTTTTGAAACAAATTCTTTCTCATTGTGTGGATCCATATAACGCAACCAGTACCAAGAAGATCCAGCCCAGTTCGGCATCGTATCCGTTTCTCTCTTCGCTGGTTTTCCACAATGTGGACAAGTCGTATTCACAAATTCTGGAATTCTCGCAAGTGGACTTTCTCCATCATCAGTAGGTTCATACTCGGCTACATCTGGTAAAAGGACTGGTAAATCTTCTTCTGGAACGGGAACCCATCCACAATCTTCACAATAGATTAGAGGAATTGGTTCTCCCCAAAAACGTTGTCTTGTAAAAATCCAATCTTGAAGTTTATAATTGGTCTTCTTCTTCCCAATTCCTTGTTCTTCAAGATAATCAAGCATCTTCTGAATACTATCCTTTTTATTATCAAGACCATTCAAAATACCAGAATGAATCATTTTACCATCACCGATATAGGCTTCTTTCGAAATATCTCCTCCTTCGATGACAGGAATGATTTCAATTCCAAATTTCTTGGCAAATTCATAGTCTCTTTCATCATGCGCCGGTACTGCCATAATGGCTCCTGTACCATAATTCATCATAACATAATCCGAAATATAAATAGGAATTTCCTTCTTCGTAATTGGGTTTACAGCGGTTAAGCCATCGATACGAACACCCGTTTTTTCTTTCACAAGTTGGGTCCGTTCAAATTCCGTTTTCTTATTCGTCTTTTCCCGGTAATCAATAATCTCATTCATATTCTTAATAAGTCCACTATACAAATCGATATAAGGATGTTCCGGTGCCACAACCATGAAAGTCACTCCATATAACGTATCCGGTCGCGTCGTATAAATCTTCAATTTTTCGTGTACTTGTGGAATTTCAAAATCGACCTCTGCTCCCGTAGACTTTCCAATCCAATTAATCTGTGCCGTCTTGATTCTTTCTTCAAAATCCGTATCTTTCAATCCATCAATTAAACTTTCTGCATAATCACTCATTCGAAGCATCCATTGTTCCTTTTCTTTTTGAACAACCTGAGAACCACAACGTTCACAAACGCCACCGCTAGAGTCTTCATTCGATAATCCTGTCTTACAGTTCGGACACCAATTAATATTCTTCCTTGCCTTATAAGCCATACCTGCCTTAAAAAACTGAAGAAATTGCCATTGCGTCCAACGATAATACTCTGGATCCGTCGTAGAAAATTCACGAGACCAATCAAAAGAAATACCGAGTTTTTGAATTTGACCCTTAAATGTTTGAATATTTTCCTTTACCGCTACACTAGGATGAATATGGTTTTTAATCGCGTATTGTTCCGCAGGAGCCCCAAAAGCATCCCAACCAATCGGAAATAACACATTATACCCCATCATCCGTTTCTTTCTAGCTAACGCATCAAGGGCGGTATAACTACGTACATGTCCTACATGAAGTCCCGCTCCACTGGGATAAGGAAATTCTACTAAATAATAATATTTTTCTTTCGTATGATCAATTTTTGTTTCAAATGTATGATGTTCTTGCCAATACTTTTGCCATTTTTTTTCTATTTTCTGTGTATTTATCATTTTTTTCTCTCTCCTTTTTCTTTTTTCATTTTTTCTTTTAATACTTTTTTCTTTTTCGGTTCCTCTACTTCCTCGTCAATCACTGGTGCCCCTTTCATCTTTTTCTGGTAATATTTTCCTAAAATAGAAAAACTAATTAAAATAACCGGAATAATAAGCACAATGCCAACAAGGATCTGTAAAAGGACGGAATCAAAATAAAAGATAATATTCGAAACCAGGGCAACATCCAAACTACCCACTAAGGCAATCGAATTCATTAACTTTTTGTATTTTACTTTCGATAAGTCCAGTTGATATTTAAAAATTAAATACTGTACTTCAGCTGGTAAATGATTCTTATTCTTTCTTGCTTTTCGAACAGAGAAAAAATAATACAAAGAATAGACCAACAAAAAGATAACGATAAAACTAATAATAAAATCCATACCTGAACTCCTTTCCTAAAAAAGAAAACCACGAACATGCCAAAGGACGACATAACTCGTGGTACCACCTTATTTTTTTCTCAATAACGGATAACGGCGTCACCCATTCACTCCAGAAAACAAGTTCAAAATTCAAAATCATCTATTTCCACCAACCATAGACTCTCTTTCGATTTTTCCGATCTACTACTTTTTCCATCAACATGAAACTACCGTTATTATAGCATAGTCTAAAAGAAAAACCAAGAAAAAAAAGAAAAGAAAGAGAAAACAGTCCCAACGACTCTCTTTCCCTTTCTTCTAAATCTCTCCAAGATATTCCAACAATTTTAGGAACAATTTAATATATTGTCTCGTCAAATTATATTTCGATAATTTACGAATCTCAATTCTCTTCTTTTTAATTGGCATATCAGAAAACATAATCGAGGAAATTTTCTCTTTTAATACCGTTTGAATTGGTAAATCCAATAAGATACTATCGATATCATCATTAATCAAACGTACTGCATCTATCTCGATATCTTTTCCTTTACAGTTAATCGTTAACTGTCCAAAAGAAGGAACATTTTTTACTTCGATAACAAAATCGGCATCATCGACATAGGAAGTCGTCTCTAACTCTGTATCATTGAAGTAAGCCATAATATCTTGTGCCTTTTTGGTATTACGGAAACGAATCGTATAGTTTCGATAATCCGGAAGAACACTACGGCTTCCCTCTACATTACGGACAATAATCGTATAATTACTTGGTAAATAGTTATAATCGATTTGAGTAACCAAATACTTTCCTTCTTTATACATATCGCTATATCCATCATCTTCGTATAGTAAGAAACTATTATTTTCTCCTGGGAAGATATGGAATTCTAATGTCTCTGGAATTCCCGTAAAATTCGGTTGATCGGAAATCGCAAGCGGAATAATCGCTCCTTTTCTCGCAAACACAGGATAATCCTCATCACGGAAGAAAGAAACGTATTGTTTTCCACCAGGAAATTTCTTTCCTGTCTTAAAGTCATACCATACACCTTGTGGTAAATAAAATTTATGAATGGTACGATTAATCAACATATCTTTTTTCGTAAGGATAGGAGAAATCAATAAATCTCCAAAATAATATTCATTCGAAAAATTCAAATCATCATAAACCCAATTCTCTTCTCGATACAATGGTTTAATCAAAGGAACACCATCTTTATGATAATGATAAGCTTTCGAATAAAGATAAGGAATCAAACGATGACGTAATTTTAAATAATCATCTACGACCTCTAAAGTTCGGGCATTCCATCTCCATGGCTCTTTTCGATAATATCGACCAGCCGGAGCATGAAAACGAAGAATCGGACTAAAGACTGCAAGTTCTATCGATCGAATATAAAGTTCTTCTTCCTCTGTACCACCATAGTTTCCTGCTACATCATGGCTAATCCAAGAAACTCCAATATTCGAAGCACACTGATTATAGTATGGAATCTTCTTCAAAGTTTCCCATCCGATGAGTGTCCGACCGGAATACGTAATTGGTTGTAGATGAGGAGCCACCAAAGCACTTCGAGTTAACGTAACATTACGAATGCTTCGATCAAATGGATCATTCTCTAAAAGATAATGATTTAAGAACCAAAGTTCATCCAAACCTTTCTCTGTCTTTTTATAATCATTCCAGAAAAAGTCTACCCCCATCGCCCGCAATGGTTTCAATAAATGATCAAAAATGGCATCCAACAAAACAGGATTCAATGGATCAAAGGCAATGGCTTTATTATCAGCTACACCAAACATTTTCGCAATTTCAGGATAATGTTCCTCATGAGGATAAATTCCATTTTGTGGATCATAATGTAACCCAACACGAATATTCTTATCATGTAACTCAGAAATTAACTTACTAGGATCCGGAATTAAATCTTTATTAAAGGTATATCCTGTATCTAAAATCTTCTTATCCGAACTTTCTCGTAAATGCCAATTTTTATCTAAAAGTAAAACCGAAATCGGAATTCCTCTTTTTTCAAAATTACTTACTAAAGAATGAATTTCTTCGTCCGTATAAGGAAGATCCCGACACCACCAGTTTCCAAGGGCATATCTTGGAATCATCGGTGGCATACCACATAATTTTAAATAATCCGCAAGAGCGAGATCAAAATCTTCATTATACATAAATAGATAAATATCAATGCCTGGTTGTTCTCTCTTTACTAAATGATTGTTTTCATCATAAATATAAGAAGAACTATCATCAATAGACGCAAATCCATCTGCAGAATAAAGTCCATTCCGCAACTTCATATCGTCATCACTACCATCTAATCCAACAAAGACACCCTTGAAATTCTTTACTTCCGGATGCTTATAGTACCAAGAACGATCGGTATTGACTAAATCAACTCTTAGATTCGAAGAAGCCACAATCTTTCCACCATCAAAGTTCTTTTCTTTACTATAGGAAAGATTAAAGTACTTCGTCTTAATAACTAAATACCGTTCATCTTGATTGACTTCAAAATTGGCTTTATCAAAATTACGGAATTTTACCCATTGCGTCCGATTATCATAAAAAGTTCCTGACGGACTATATTCCAAACGAAGAAGGCGTTCTGTCAAAACAGAAATACGAAACTTGCTTCCAATAATCAAATTATCTGGTTTGACTTTTAAGTTTTC
The DNA here is from genome assembly GCA_947623825.1 of uncultured Bacilli bacterium. Taxonomy (GTDB): domain Bacteria; phylum Bacillota_I; class Bacilli_A; order RF39; family UBA660; genus Alloscybalousia. The sequence continues at coordinate 3,738 of CANQHQ010000049.1, read as the reverse complement.
CTTTTCTTGTTCCATCGTTGTTTTGATATCTTCTTCTACCGCAATCTCTCCTGTCGTAGGTTCAGCTGATGCTACAGGGGTAACATCCGAAACAGAAACAAATTCCTGTTCTAAAGGAGGAGTGGTAGAAGCAGTTGTAGAAGCATCCTCTTGCGAAGGAGAAGCAACGGCCGCTCCATTGGATTCCTGTGGATTTTGACCATTCAAAACCGCAGGAGTTTCACTAGCCACAGGCGAAACAGGAGAATTCGCCGTTACATTAGAAACCGGTGTCTCAAGAGGAGTAGGATTCGTCTCTGGGACACTCGGTGTTACCCCAGTTGCAGGAGTAGGTGTCACATTCGTTGAAACAACAGTCGGATTCTGCGTAACAGTTGGATTCTGTGTATTCGTATTTGTATCCATATTATCACCCTTATCATTCTTTATCCTAATAATCTATTTAAATAATAACACAAAAGAAAACAAAAAAAAAGAGAAATCAAATGTTTTTTCGATATTCTCTTTTCTTCTATTTTTTCTCTTTTTAAGAAATCATTCCTTCACTATTCATATCGATATCATCCAAAGAAGTAGAATCATCAAGACTACCTAATGAATCATCAAACTGTTCTCTCCATAAGTTAGAGATCATGGAAAACAATGGATGTTGTTGCATCTTTTCTAAGATAAGAGCGCTTTCTTCTGGAGTCATAAGATTTATATCTTTCGCATCTTCTAATACAGAAGTATCGATTGTCTGATCAAAGACAAATCGTACCGTTCCTTTAAGAACTACAGCGTTTTTAATAACTACTCCCGAAGTTTTTACCCCAAGAGATAACGTATTTTCTCGTTCATAGTCTCCCACAACACGATTCGTATAATTAAGCATCAAGGTATTTTCATCATCGACTTCGATTTCTAATGAAAGAGAAGATTCTTTTTCTTTTTCTACATAAGTTCCTTCAAAAGAATAAGTAGTAAGATATCCGGATAATTGATAGGTATCTTTATCTTTCACTGATTTCACAGTCAAATAATTCGTTTGACTAGCTTTATCAAAGAAATGGAATTCTTTTGTATCATCATAATGATAATATTGAAGCGCTACTTCATCATCAGAAATCTCTTCCATTACAATATTATTGAATCCATAGTAATAAACATGATAATCGAAGAAATCTTCTTCTTTCGTATCTTTTTTCATAGATTGGATATCTTCATCCATCATTTGAATCAATTCTTCTTTGGTAATTCCTAATGTTTCCGCTAGATTTTGAACCAAAGAATCTTCTGATTTTACATCTTCAAAAATGGCTTCGATTAATTGATACATTTTCGTTTTTGTAACATGATACGTAATTTTCGTTGTTTTCTTTTCTTGTTCACCAAGAGTAATCGTTTCTGAAGTTTTATCTAGGTTTTCCGAATCAATCATTTCTTTCATATTATTCGTAACAATATCGATAAGTTGATTGATATCTTCCACTGATAAAGCACTATAAGAAGCACTTTCCATCATTTCGGAATCAAGTTCTTGGAAATAATACTTATCCATAATATCCTTGATTTTCAAATAAACGGTATTTTCTTTTAAGATAGCATCCAAAGAAAGAAAATCCATATCCCCAATTGTTGAATCAAACGACAACTGAGCTAACTTCTTATTCTTTTCAGAAGCATATACCATATGAGCAGTAATATCATCGATATCAAGACCTAACGTCGTATCGAAATGAAGTTGATACGATAAATCCATTCCCAATTTATCTGATTCTTCGATTTTTTTCGATAAAGTAGAATCTACAGAAGTTGCTTTCTTCAAGGAACTATTCCAGTCAGTAATACTTTGAAGTACGATGGTCTTTGGACTCGTAAACAGATAAAAACCACCTGCTAAAAGTCCAATCGAAATAATAGATAATAATACTGCAAAAACCATCATGCCAACATTTCTTTTTTTCTTGGATGGCACGGCAGTATCACAGTTTGGGCACTTTCCATCGACGAGTAGTGCACCACATTTTTCACAATACATATTTTTCACTCCCCTTTATACTATGTATGATATTATTATAAAACAAAATTCTACAATAATATAGATTTTTTTTATTTTTTAGAGGAAAATCCTATAGAAAAAAGAGAGAAAAAGAAAACTATGATATAATACATACGAAAAGAAGGGACTATATGAAAAATCGTTATGAATTTACCAATTCAAATAAAAGATACTATACTTTAGATTATTTTTATAAACAAAAATTTGGGAAAAAAGTATTCAAAGTAAGTCTCAATGGTGGATTTACTTGTCCAAATAAAGATGGAACCAAAGGATGGGGAGGATGCATCTATTGTTCCAAGAGTGGAAGTGGAGATTTTGCGGGTCATCCATCCCAAGATGTAGTCACTCAATTTAACGAAGGAAAAGAACTGCTTCATAAAAAATGGAAAGATGCCCTTTATATCGGATACTTTCAAGCCAACACCAATACGTACGCGGAAGTAAACGTTCTCAAAGAAAAATATGAACCTATCTTGGCACTCAAAAACGTAGTAGGATTAAACATCGCTACTAGGGCGGATGCCATCACCGACGAATGTTTGGCATACCTAAAGGAATTGAATCAAAGAACTTACTTAACCATCGAATTAGGTCTACAGTCCATGCATGAACAAACGGCTACCTTCATCCATCGTGGACATCATTTAAAATGTTTCGAAGAGATGGTCAAAAAACTAAGAAAAGAAAAAATCAATGTCGTAGTACACATCATCAATGGACTTCCGAATGAAACAAAAGAAATGATGTTAGAAACCGTTCGATACCTAAATACCCTCGATATTCAAGGAATAAAAATTCATATGCTTCACATTTTAAAAGATACAGAACTAGCGCGAATTTATAAAGAAAACCCATTTCACGTCTTAACGAAAGAAGAATATGTAGAGATTGTCGCAGATCAATTAGAAATTTTACGTCCCGAAATCGTCATTCATCGAATTACGGGAGATCCAGACAAAGAATCACTCATAGAACCGCAATGGGTAACAAAAAAATTAAGTGTCATCGATGAAATCGATAAAGAATTAGAAAGAAGACACACCTATCAAGGATTCCAAAATAGTATTCTAAATCGGGTTCATGAACGAATGGATTACTATGTAAAAGAAAATGCCTTAGTAATCGACGCTACCGTAGGAAATGGAGAAGATACGTTGTATCTTGCCAATTTAACAAAAAAAGGACACGTTTTTGGTTTTGATATTCAAAAAGAAGCCATTCTAACCACCGAAAAGAAATTAAAAGAACAAGAAATAACCAATGTAACTTTATTTCAACAAAGTCATTCGATGATGCAGGAAACTTTGAAAAACTATATAGGAAAAATCAGTTGTATCACTTTCAATCTAGGATATCTTCCCAAAGGAGATAAAACCATTACCACAATGACAGAAACAACGAAAAAAGCCATCGAAGATAGTCTAAAACTAATTCATTCTCACGGTGTCATCCTCATTACGGTGTACCCTGGTCACAAAGAAGGAAAAAAAGAAAGTGACATGTTAGAGGAATTGGTAAAAAAGAAAAAGGCTACCTATTATAGAAACACAGATAAAAAAGAAGCCCCTTACCTCATCGAATTAAATCGAGTAGAGTAAATTTTTCAATAAATTTTACAATTTTATTGATATGATACCCTCTCACACCACCGTACGTACCGTTCGGTATACGGCGGTTTAATTTGTAATAATATG
>CANQHQ010000048.1 GCA_947623825.1 uncultured Bacilli bacterium | reverse complement strand
CCGAACGGTACGTACGGTGGTGTGAGAGGGAAAAGTATTCAAGAGTTATCTTGAAAAGTTTTTCTCTACTCGATTGACTTTCTATTTAAAATATGATACTATTTTAGTTGTTTGAAGCCTTCCATGGTCTCAAACCACATCAAAAAGGTTTTGAAAAGCGAAGTGCTACCTTAAGAGTGAGTCTAGAAATCAAATAAGGAGGTATATTCATGAACGCAATAATTAAAACAGGTGGAAAACAGTACCAAGTATCCGAAGGAAGCGTTATTTTCGTTGAAAAGTTAGCTGTCAATGAAGGAGACAAGGTTGTGTTTGATGAAGTTTTAATGCTTGATGGTAAAGTAGGAAATCCTTACGTTAGCAAAGCAAGTGTTGAGGGTGTCGTTCTTAAGCAAGGAAAACATAAGAAGATTCGTGTTTTCAAGTACAAGAGTAAAGATAGAAGTAACAGAAGAACGCTTGGACATAGACAACCTTATACAAAAGTGGAAATTAAAAAAATTAATGGGTAATACAAATGATTAAAGTAACCGTCGAGAAGGAAAAGAATCGGGTAAAAAAAATAACGATTGCGGGACATGCGAATTACGAAGAATATGGAAAAGATATTGTTTGTAGTAGTGTGAGTAGTATTGTTATTACGACCGTGAATGGAATCATTGAGATTTGTCCTGATTATTTAGTAGTACAGGAAGGAAAAGATCAAATGGTGATTCAAATCCAAAAAGAAGATGAAATTTGTGAAAAATTGATTCACAATATGATTTCGTTACTCGAAGAATTATCAATCAATTATCCAAAAAATATGATAGTCAAGTAAGGAGGATAGACAATGAAGAGATTAGTATTAAATATCCAATACTTTGCCCACCATAAAGGACAAGGTTCTACTTCTAACGGACGTGATTCTGCTGGACGTAGACTTGGTGCCAAGGTAGGGGATGGACAATTCGTAACAGCCGGTTCCATTATTTATCGTCAAAGGGGAACAAGAATTTTCCCAGGAAATAATGTGGGACGCGGAAACGATGATACATTATACGCCAAAGTCGCAGGAATTGTGAAATTTGAACGTGTAGGTAGAGATAAGAAACAAGCTAGTGTTTATGCTGTTGTAGAAGAATAGTTTTTACTATTCTTTTGTTGTATATGAAGGGGTGGTTTTGTGTCATTTCGGGTACTAGAGAAAGAAGAACAAGAAAGAGAAAAAGCGAAATTCGAAAAAATGTATCCAGTGGCTCTTCGAAGTTTAAAACAGGGGAGAACGATTCCGGAACAACGTTTTTTTGTTTTGTTGTGTCGTTATGCGAATTCGAAACAGTTCGATGCGATTCATTTTTTCGAAAGACAACGTTTTAGTAAAAATCAATCCCCTGAAGAGATGGAACGGCGCCATCTTCTCTTTTTGGAACAGATAAAAGATTGGTTACAAGGTTCTGTTGAGAAGGAGAAAGAAACGCGTTCGATTGCTTCTCACTACTATTACAGACTTTGTAGTTATGAGGAAAAAGAACTTTATGAGAATGCGCAACATTATCGGAATCAAGTAATGAGAACACAGAGGATGGAACAATATGCCCATCATCAATTGAATGCCCTTTTGATGGAAGCTGATTCAAAGGAAGATGTGATTTCGCTTGCAGTTTCGTTTGGTCAAGAAGTGTTTCAGAAGGCGAAATCGGCTGCTATTGATCACGTCTTAGATGGTGACTATACTTGGGAAGAGGGAAATCAAATTTCTCAGGATTTAGTTCAAAAACTTGATTATGGATTGCATTATTTGTCGGAAGAACGTTTGGCTCAAAAAAGACGGGAACAAAAAATCCAGAAAGAGCAGTGGAATCGGGAAAATTTACCGAAAGCCAAAGCGATGATTACGCAATTTGTTACGGGAGATTATTGGAGTAGAAATACTTATTGTCAACTGGAACAAGTCGATCTTAGAGAGTTTCGTCGTTATCTTCTTTTAGTAGGAGAATACGATTTGGATTTGTTTGAGCAGTATCGGGCAAAAATCGCTAGTGATACTGCTCAGCGATTCCGTTTGTTACGTAGGAAAGCAAGAGTGATTACGAGAGAATTAAGAGAAGGAATTCCGTTGGAAGATGGAACCAAAAGACACTATGAATTGTTAGATTATTATCTTGTTACGCAGATTCCCTTACCACAGATGATGCATTTTATGAATCGATCTTTTATTATGGGAATTCATATCGATGACCTTGATCGATTCCAACGCTTTGTTTCTCGTCATTCTCATCTACCGATGCTTTCGGTCGAGAAGGAACTTCATCCAGAAGAATCCGATTATCAAAAAAAGTTAGAAACCATTGAATTTTTACGAAAGAAGAAAATTCCTCTTTACGAAGAGGTTTACCATCAGGCGTTAAAAAGACATTTAGCGGGAAACCTTTATCCTAAAACAGAGGAAAAATCGAAGGAAACTACGCCTTCGAAGAAAATCTAAATTTCTTTTTAGAAAGAAGGGAAGTGAGGAAAACGAATGTTTATTGATGAAGTTAGTATGGAAGTCCATGCGGGAAATGGGGGAGACGGATGTCTTGCTTTTCGACGAGAAAAATTTCTTCCTATGGGAGGTCCCTTTGGGGGAAACGGAGGAAGAGGAAGCAATATCATTTTTAAAGTAGATACAGGACTTCATACATTGTTGGATCTTCGTTATCATCGAATTATTAAAGGAAAAAAAGGAGAGAATGGCGAAGGAAAAAATCAAAATGGAAAAAATAGTGAAGATGTGATTATTCGTGTTCCTCAAGGAACGGTTATCACGGATTTAGATAGTGGTCTTATCGTGGCAGACTTAAAAGAAAAAGATGCAGAAGTAATCGTGGCGTATGGAGGACGTGGTGGACGTGGAAATACGGCTTTTAAAACACAAAGTAATCCCGCTCCGAACTTTTCGGAAAAGGGAGAACCGGGAGAGGTCAAATATTTAAAAATTGAATTAAAACTTCTCGCCGATGTCGGACTGGTGGGACTACCGAGTGTGGGAAAAAGCACTTTGATTTCTCAAGTATCAAAATCCAAACCGAAAATTGCCGCCTACCATTTTACGACACTAGTTCCCAATCTTGGCGTTTGTAAAACAGAGGATGGTCGTAGTTTTGTAATGGCGGATTTGCCAGGACTTATCGAAGGAGCCAGTCAAGGTGAAGGATTAGGAGATCGTTTCTTAAAACATATCGAAAGAACCAAAGTCATCGCGCATGTCATCGATATGTCTGGTTTTGAAGGAAGAGACCCTTACGAAGATTATGAAATGATTCAAAATGAATTGGCATCCTTCAGTGAAAAGTTAATTCATAAACCACAGATTATTCTTGCAAATAAGATGGATTTGGCAGGTGCCGAAGAGAATTTGAAAAAATTTCGCAAGAAAGTAAAAGTTCCTGTTTATCCGATTAGTGCGATGAATCAGGAAGGATTAAATCCAGTTTTGACTGCCTTAGCGGATTTAATCGATCAAGTAGAAGATGCTCCCCTTTATGAAGAAGAACAAATGGAAGGACACGTTCTTTATAAATTTAAGAAGGAAGAACCTTATACGATTGTTCGCGAAGATAATGGAGATTATACGATTCGTGGCGAAGAAGTAGAAAAATTATTCCGAATGACGAATTTTCGTACCGAAGAAGGGATGCTTCGTTTTACTAAGAGACTTCGTAAAATGGGAATTGATGACAAGTTAGAAGAAATGGGTGCGAAAGAAGGTAGTCTTGTTCATTTATTAGACTTTACTTTTGAGTATCGAAAGTAGAGTCTTTTCTCTTTGAGAAAGGAGTTTTGTATGAAAGAAAAAATCTATTTGGATTCAGAAGGATATCAAAACTACTTGAAGGAAATCGATGCTTTAAAAAAGAAAGTAGAAGAAAATGCCAAAGAGATGAGTGAGTATGCATCGGATGATGCGTATGGAGATGGATGGCATGATAATTTTGCGTATGAAGAAACGTTACGAAAAGAAAATGCTCTTTTTTATGAACTTCGTCGAAAGGTAGAGGGGCTCAAGAGAATTGAAATCATTGATCAAAAAGGAAAAGAAAATCAAGTGACAATCGGGACGATCGTAGAACTTCAATTTGAAGGGGAAGAGGAAACAGAACTCTATCAACTTACGGGAAATACCTCTTCGGAAAGTAAGGAAGCCTGGACATCCGTCACTCTAAATAGTCCTTTAGGCAAAGTTCTTTATGGGAAAAAAAGAGGAGATTCTTTTTCTTATCAAGTAGGAGAAAATACCTTGAAGGGAAAAATTATCAATTTGAAAGAGAATCAATGAAGGAATCTTTCTTAAAGAAAAAGGAGATAATTCGATAGTAAAAAAATCTAACGTTTTGTTAAGAAATGAAAATAGTAGCATTTTTTCCGGTTTTGTGTTAAAATAAGTGTAATTTTTTTAAGGAGGCAAGTATGGAATTACAAGAATATAGAAAAAAGGTAGCAAATCTAGATGTAAATGAACAAAAATTAAGAGATTTATATGTAAGGGATATTTCATTAGGAAAAATATTAGGACCCGTGACCGGATATGCCAGTCTCGATAAACCTTGGTTAAAATATTATAGTGAAGAAGCGATGAAACAAGAAATACCACCTATGAGTTTATTAGGTTACTTGAAATATAGAAATCTAAATCCTCAAGATATAGCCCTAGATTACTTTCATGTTAAGATTACTTATAAACAATTATTTAAGCGTATTGAAGAAGTTAAAAGTGCCTTTTTAGAGATGGGTATCAATGACAAAAGTAACATAACTTTATGTTTACCTAATACCCCTGAATTTGTTTATATAATCTATGCTTTGAATGATCTTGGAGCAAATGTTCAATTCATTGATCCTCGAATAAATGGAGAGAGTATCAAAAGTTTAATTGATCGTGGCAAGAGTGATTTATATATAACTTTCGATGATAGTTACATAGCTAATCGTGACTATATTCAAAAAAGTATTGCTAAAAAGATAATTGAGGTTTCGCCATTTGATTCTTTACCACTTGGTTTAAAACAATTAATGAAATTCAAAAATAAAAAAGAAAACATTAAAAGTGATAAAACCCTAATGACATGGACTGATTTCTTAAAATTACGTTCTAGTAAGAAAACTTCACTTAGTTCAACGGAAGGTAAACTTATTATCAATACAGGTGGTACAACAGGTAATCCTAAAGGAGTTATACTATCTAGTAATGCTATTAACTATGTAGCTTTACAGTATGCGAATGCTAATTTTGCTTTTGAAGAAAAAGATAAGATCATGTTTAATATACCAAACTCTTTAGCATACGGTTTAGTTATCTCACTTCATTTACCACTTTCAGTTGGTATGCATCTTCAAGTAGTGCCAACTTTCAATCCAGAAAAATATGAAGAATTAATTTTAAAATATAAACCAAATCATATAGTAGGTATTCCAGATTGGTATCAACAAATGTATATGAGTCAAGATATGAAAAAATTACCTTTAGAATTTATTAAGACTGCAGCTAGTGGAGGAACACCTATGAGTCAAACAGTTAAAGATGAGACTAATTTATTTTTAAAACAAGGTGGAAGTAAGGCTTTCGTTATCGAAGGTTACGGTATGACTGAAGTTGGATCTTCAGCAGCAACAAATTTAAGACATTTAGAAATTGCCCACAGTGTTGGAGCTCCTTTGGTTAAAAATATAATTTCTATCTTTGATCCAGATACTTTAGAGGAACTTCCATACAATACTCCAGGTGAAGTTTGTATTTCAGGACCAACTAAAATGGATGAATACTTAGATAATCCTAAAGAAACAGCTAAAACTATGAAGACTCATAATCAGAGAGTTTGGATTCATACTGGTGATATTGGTAGAATTACTCCTGATGGAGTTCTCTTTATCGAAGGAAGAACTAAAAGAATTATTGAAACTTATACAACTCATAAAATATATTCAGAGTCAATCGAAGAATTAATTATGACTTCTAGTAAAGTTGAAAGTTGTGCAGTTGTCTCTTTACCTGATTTAGAACATGGTAAAGGATATGTAGCTAAAGCTATCTTTAAGTTATATGATAAGTATTATGATCAAACTGAAGAAGCAATTGAAGAAGTAAAAGAGTTATGTAGTAAGTCACTTGATAAAGTTTATATTCCAAGTGAATTTGAAGTAATTGATAAAATGCCTTTTACAGCTAGTGGTAAAATAAACTATAAAAAATTAGAGACAGAAGCCCGGGAAAAACAAGCCGAGGCAAAAAAATTAGTAAAATAAGGACCTTTATGGTTCTTTTTTTTGATTTTATGCTACAATTATCATAGAAGATAGGGTGAGTTTATGAACGGTAGTATGTTTTTTACCATATGTAGTTTTTTTTATTGTGTCTTGTTGATGGTAATCTACTTTTCGAAACAGCGTCTCCAACTGTTTGAAAACAAAATATATGTCATGATGATGCTTACAAATTTTCTTGTTTTAGCGATAGAGACATCGACGATCTTTTTGGGAAATAATGCTTTGATAATTAAGATATTTTTATTGCTATTACTCTTGTGGATTATTGAACTAACTCTTTACGTATACGTTATTTCAAATTCCAAAGAAGATAAAAAATATAATAGATCTCTTAAAATAGCTGGACTTATCTATATCTTGATTGCTATCTTAGTAATATGTCTACCACTCGAATTTGAAAATAAAACAGGTAGTCAATATGCTTATGGAGCTTCCGTGTCAACTATTTTTATTGTTTCTGGTCTTTGTATTTGTTGTTGTCTATTCTTTCTTTTTAGAGATTTTAAAAATATTAAAAATAAAAAATATTATCCCGTTTATGTCTTCTTAGGAATCGGGGCTTTAGCCCTAGTTGTTCAAGCGATAAATCCAAGTTTATTATTAGCTTCCTCTCTTGAAACCTTTGTTACGTTTTTCATGTACTTTACCATTGAGAATCCAGATTTAAAAATGATTGAACAATTAAATATAGCAAGAGATCAAGCGGAAAAAGCCAATCAGGCGAAGAGTGAATTTTTAAGTAATATGTCTCATGAGATAAGAACGCCTTTAAATGCAATTGTTGGATTTTCGCAAGCTTTAGCGGAAGAAGAGATTCCAGATTCTGCGAAGGAAGAAGTTCGAGATATTATGATGGCTTCTGAAAATTTGTTGGAACTTGTTAACGGAATTCTCGATATTTCGAAGATTGAAGCCAATAAATTGGAAATTGTCAATACCGAGTACAAGGTACAAGATGTATTCGATGATTTAATTGTTTTGACCAAGGCCAGAATTGGGGAGAAGCCATTGGAATTTCGGACGAGTATCGATCCATCCATTCCTCCTTACTTATACGGAGATTATATGAGATTAAAACAGATTGTTTTAAACTTTTTAACGAATTCCGTTAAGTATACAAAGGAAGGATATGTGGAATTGAAGGTCTCTTCTGTAAAGAAAGATGACATTTGTCGATTAATTATTTCTGTTGAGGATTCTGGAATTGGAATTGCGAAAGATAAAATTGATAAACTCTTTACGAAGTTTGAACGATTTGATTTAGATAAAAATATTACGATTGAAGGAACGGGACTCGGTCTTGCCATTACCAAACGATTGGTAGAATTGATGGGTGGAAAAATTGTTGTCCAAAGTGTCTATGGAAAAGGTTCGAAATTTACTGTTGCCATTGACCAAAGAATCATCTTGAATCCAACAAAGATAGAAGAAAAGAAAGAGCAAGAGTTACCGCAAACGTTCGATGCTTCTGGAATGAAGATTTTGATTGTTGACGATAACCAAATAAATTTGAAGGTAGCTTCTCGTCTATTAAAAGATTATAAGGCAGATATTACAACTGCTTCTAGTGGCATGGAATGCGTAGAACTTTTAAAAACGAAACAATTTGACTTGATATTCATGGATGACATGATGCCTAGAATGAGTGGTGTAGAGACATTAGAACAATTGAAAAAAGATTCTGATTTTTCTACTCCCGTTATTGCTTTGACCGCCAATGCCATCTCTGGAATGCGTGAAAAGTACATCCAAAGTGGATTCCAAGATTATTTATCCAAACCGATTGATCGAAAGGAATTGAGTCGCGTGATCGCCAAATATAGAAAAGAAGAACAGAAGCAGGAAGAAGAAATGGAAACGCTATAAAGGAAGAAACTTTTCTTCTTTTTCTATTGCTTTTTTTTCAAATATGATAAAATAGACCATGTGTGAAAAGAGGTGAAATGGATGTTATTACCAAAGAGAACTTCTAGAAGACGGGAAAAAAGTTTGAAAGATACAGAGATTAAAAGATATCTTCAAAAACATCTTTTAAAAATAGAACAATTTATGGAACAAGCGAACATTTCTTATGAAGAAAGTATGCGAGGGGCGAGTGAAATTCGTTTCTTTAACGATCCACCATCGTTTTGTGTTTTTCATTACGGTTCGGTTACGCAAAAGATGGTTTGTGTTCAATTTGATGAAGAGAAGCAGCGTGTTACGATTCGTAAAAATGCTTCTTGTCCGACCAGTATTCAGGTGAATGACTCATGTTGTGTTTCGAATCAACAAGTTATCGTAGAGTATCAAAAAGAGGGGGAGATGCTTACGATGAAAAAAGGGGAAGCCATTCAATTTTACAATTCCATTTTGGGAAGTAGAGAAGTCGAAGCTATCAAACTTTTTTCTAGCGTTGACGAAATGAAAAGAGTGTTGGAAAGTACGACGAAGAAAAATAGAATTTCTGTTCAAGAAGAGAGGATTCCAGTTCACGAAAGTTATCGAATTACCGATGGTTTTCCTTCTATGGAAAAAGATTCTTTGAAGCAAAAGAAGAAAAAACTTCAGTAATTTACAAAAGAATCGCAAAATCTCTTTTTTTTATTTAAAAATAGTATAAATTTTTAATTATCTTTTTATAAATTCTTATATGTCGTTATAACCTTTATTTATAGGCGTTTACGACATTTTTATTTTTGGAAGAAGTTCACATATACTTTTATAATTTCTTATATTCTCGTTTTCAAAAGTAGTAAAATAGTAGTAAATTTCTTTTTGTTTAACTATTCTTTCCATTTCGGCTTGTGCTGACATACATGTAGGGTGCGTATAATAACTTAATGTCATTTCAATATTTTTATGTCCCATGATGTATTGTAGGGTATGAGGGTTCATTCCATCATTAGCCCAATTAGTACAAAATGTATGTCTTAAAGTATGTGGTGTCATTTTATTTGGTAGTTTTTTCTCATGACATTTGTTATACTTTTTAACAATTCCCTTAAATATGCTATCATAGTCGTCGCGTACTTTTGGGTAGCCATTACTTTTAAAGAATAGAAAACTACTATAACCATCTATTATAATATTATTTGTATTTTTACGATTATTTAATATACGCTTAAATATTTCATACGCTTTGTCGCTCATAGGTACTTTTCTTATTCCGTTATCAGTTTTAGGCTCTTCAATATAATAATCTCTTTTTGTATTCCTTAAAAGTTGGCGTTCTACATTGACAAGTCTATTTTCAAAATCTAGGTCAGTATCTATTAGTCCACAAAATTCCGATACACGAAGTCCCGTTTCTCTTATTAAAATAATTTCGTCATAATACTTATAATATGTTCTATCATTTTTAATAAAATCATAAAGACTTGCTTCTTGTTCGGGTGTTAGTGGTGTTTTTGGCTCTGTATCATTTTCTATAACATCATTAAGTTTAAAATCAAATGGGTTTTTCCTTATGCAGTCGTCTTGTATAGCCATAATAAAAGCCGATTTTAAAGACCTTTTATCATTTTTAATAGTTTGATAAGCAACACCTTTTTGTTTCATTCGTATAGCCCATTCTTTAGCGTCTGACATCTTAACATTTTCAATAGAACAAGCACCTAGTTTATCTTCTTCTAATGATTTCATAAGTCTATTGCGTCCTATTTCGGTACTATCTTTAACATTTGGTCGTTGGTTATTCTTTTTAGCATATAATTGACATACGGTCATTTTTTTACCTATTGCGTCTATTCCATCGTAAATATCTTTTTGTATTTCTTGTTCTTTTTCTCGTAGTGATAAATCATTACGCTTTCCTCTTGGTGTTTTATCGGTTGGGACTAATTTCCAAGCATA
>CANQHQ010000047.1 GCA_947623825.1 uncultured Bacilli bacterium | reverse complement strand
CTTCTTAATACTAAAGATATTGCTTTATTGCTAAAGAAAAACACATGATTTTAAAATTTCATGCGTTTATCCTGGTCAACAGTTGACACTCATAGAAAAAAGGGATACCTCCCTTTTCCTAATTCAATGGTTGAAAACGAACCATTTTCGTATTCATGTCGATAACTTCAAATGTATATCCATTATTTTTCGCATAATGAATGATATCTCGAAGTGCTTGGACGGTGTGCTCTTTGATATCATGCATCAAAACAACGTTGGCGCGAGATTTACTAAGATTATTGACCACATTGTTGTAGACACAACTCTTCTTGTCACTTACACTCTGTTTGGCACATTGCCATGCATCGGAAGCATCGACGTTCCAATCGTAATATCGATAACCAAGATTCAATACTTCTTCGGATAGTCTCGACATAATTCCTTGACTGTAATGGCGACTCACAGTATTGCTTGTACCACCTGGAAAACGAATAATTTTTGTCTCGTATCCAGTGATTCTTTTTACGCGGGATGAAACTCGATTTAAGTCTTCAAAATAATTTTCTCGAGAAGCATAAATATAAGCATAATCATGAGTAGCCGTATGGAGAGCAATCGTATGTCCTTCATTAAATTCTCGCTCAATTAAACTATCTGGTCCATTCATGGTAACAAAGAAGGTCGCTTTAATTCCTTCCTCTTTTAAAATATCGAGAATTCTACCTGTCGTCGCACTACTAGGTCCATCATCAAAGGTCAAGTAAATAGCGCCTGTTTTTAAGGTTCCACTATCTGGATCGGTCCGGTTAGAAACGGTAATGGTTCTCGTCGTACTTGTTTTGTTTCCATACGTATCGCTTACTTCATAGGTTAACGTATAATTTCCTGTTTGATTTTTATTGATACTACCACTTACTGTTACATTCTTTGTGATATCGTTATCGCAATTATCCGTCGCGGTATAACCTGGTTCCTTATAATCGGTACCTGGTTGTAAATAGATATTGCCACCTTTTAAAGTAATTGTCGGCTTTTCGTCGTCTTTTTCCTCTATTTTTCTTTCTATCGTTGCTTTATTTTTAGAGGAGTCTTCGACAGTATAGATGATTTTTCCTTTTTCTTCGGTTCGAACGATTTTCTCTGTGAGATCTCCTTCGTATTCATCGATGGCAGTCACTCCTTCTTCTTGATACGTACCGTTCGGACAAATCGTAGCGGTTTCATTTCCTGTCAAGGTGAGAACGGGCGCTTTCGTGTCGATGACTTCGACTGTACGTTTTTTCTCTACATGATAATTGCCGATTTCTATGGAATAACGAATGGTATAGGTTCCTATTTTATTGGTGTTTACGGTTCCTTGAATCTTCATTTCTTTTGTAACATCTTCTTTAAAATAGGTTGCTTTAGCTCCTTTTTCTTCATATTTGGTTCCATATTCCAATCGAACTACTTTATCCCCTTGGAGATGAATTTTCGGACTGATGGATTGAAGTGCAATGAAGCCAGCAAGGGCAAGAAGGAAGCATATCACATCGAAACAAAGCCAAAATTTCTTGGAATGAGTTGATTTTTTCTTTGGCTTCTTTCCTAAATCTTCCTCGATTTCCTCTAGAATTTCATCTACTCCTTTTTCGCTAGGAATCAACGGTTCTTCAGTTGGTTCTACTTTTCGAAATGGTAACTCTTCTTGAGACGTTGGTTCTTCTGGTTTTGGATTCGTTTCTATCGATGGGATTTCTATATCAGTTTTCTTTTCTTCTTTATCAAAATTCTTTTTCTCTTTATCAGGACTCTTTTTGTCACGTTCTTTATCAAAGTCCTTTTTTTCTTTTTCTTTATTGTCCATACGAGAACGATTCTCATTCTTTTCTCTTTTTTGTTGTTGATATCGCTCCCTTGGTCCAAGAGAAAGTTCTTGCGTTTTTAGAATTTCTGGAATTTCCTCTTCTCGTTCTTCTATCGACTTCACGTAAATTTCTTTTTTTGGTTGATTCTCTGTTCCATTTTTTGGCATTTTTTTCTCTTCGTTCGATTCCTTTTGGGTCATGGTTTTCACCTCTACTTCTTTTCCTTCCATTCTCCATTTCTCTTTAATCTTATATCTCCTTTCGACGAAAATCAACAAATTTGATTTTTTTTTATGCAAAAGGACATATACTTTACTGGTGATAGAATGTTCAAGAAATTCCTATATTATCTATTTTCTAATTTTGCCATTTTTACGGCTTCTTATTCTAATACCGTTTTTCCAGAACCTTTATCGAAAGAAGAAGAGGAAAAATGTATCGCTCTCATGGAAGCAGGTGATAAAGACGCTAGAAACAAGTTGATTGAACACAATCTTCGCTTGGTTGCGCATATCGTTAAAAAATATGATTCCAAAATAGAAGATCAAGATGATCTTATCAGTATTGGAACCATTGGGCTAATCAAAGGGATTGATTCTTATTCTTCGAAAAAGCAAGTAAAGATTACGACCTACTGTGCAAAATGTATAGAAAACGAAGTACTCATGTTCTTCCGAACCAATAATAAAAATGCCAAAAATGTTTCTTTAAATGAATCCATTGGATTTGACAAAGAAGGAAATGAGATTACGATTCTCGATGTGTTAAAAGCTCCCAAACCTGATTTTCTCGATGAGATGGATAAAAAAGAAAATATTTCTATGTTGATGCAATATTTAGATATTTTAACTCCGCGGGAAAAAGAAATTGTCGTACGGAGATATGGATTATACAATACGACGAGTCAAACACAAAAAAAGATTGCCAAAGAATTGAAGATTTCCCGCAGTTATGTTTCTAGAATTGAGAAAAGAGCATTAACGAAGATTTTAAGAGAATTTTTGAAAAATAAGAAAAAGGAAGCGAAGGAAGAAAAAGGGAAGATTTAATTTTTCTCTTCTTCTTTCTTTTTTTCTTTCGGTAACTTTTTTTTCAGTACTTTTTGATTTCTTTTTTCAGTGACACGTCTCGTTTTTTCTTGTAGCTCTAGATAGTCTTGTGCGGGCATCGTTCCTACAATGAAACAGTGAGAGAAAAAAAGATATCGGACTGGTGGGTGCTCCTCTTCGATTTGACTCAATTCGACGGCATAGCCTCCTTCGTTTTCTCGTTCGAGGACGACATATCTTGTATGATCCAAATTTTTAAATTGAAGAATGGTTCCCTCTTGAATTCCAGGAAAATTTCTTTTTCCCTTCTTTTCTTTCGAAAGGTTTTGTTCCTGTTTTTGTTCTTTTCGTTGTCTTTTAATTTTGTCCATTTCTTCCCAAGAAGCATTGTATTTTAGTTGATAATTCGTCATCGATTTAGAAAATTTCAAAGATTTTGTAACATCCAAATAAAATAGATTGGCATTCAAATCAATTCGTAATTGTTTGTTTTCCCCTTTGGTTTGGACTGAAAAAGTTAACCAATCCTGTCCTTCTTCTCCGTAGATATAGTATAGTTTCTTTTCTTTTTCGAATAGGCTTCCTCTTTGCATCTTTGGTGTTTCGTCCTTATCGTTCATTTGCCATTGATTGCTGAGTCTTAGCCATTCTTCTTCTGTTAAACTATCTATGCGAGTGACTTCCTCTTTAGAAAATTCTTTTTTTGTTAGAGGAATTTCCAATCCATACTGATAAGTAGAATACGTAATGTCCTCTACTCTTCTTAGTGTAGGTATCCATCGTAATAACATTCCTTCTATGGTATCCGGTTGAACTGTGGTCACCAAGTAGTGTTCTTCCTTTCTTCGAACGATATCTCCTGGTTCTAAGTCGTGTTGGGGTACCACCATTTTATCCCAACTACCAGTACTACTGCGTTCTTTTAAATATTGAATGCTTTTTTCGAGACGCTTTCTATCTTCCGATGTTAGATTGCCAAGAGAAGCTTCATACATATCAGGATGAATCGACATTCTTTTTCCCAAATTGAAATAAGTAGTTTTATTTAAAACATAACTTTCGTGATTTAGCATAAACGTTCTTTGAAATTTTGTTATCGTCTTGGGAGGAATCCCTGTTCCCACGACGGCAACAAGATGTTCTGAATCGGACTCTAGGACAAGGAAAGGTCCTTCACGATGTCCTTCTTTCATTTGACTTTTTTCAAAATCGTTGTGATAGCGTTTCGCCCAGATGATTGTTCCAAATGGACAGAGGGGAAGATTCTTGGTTGGTTTTTCCTCTGGCGTAGAAAAAGGGGAAGGTTCTTTAGAAAGAGTATCGGAAGAAGTGTCGGATTCCTCTTTCGAAGGTATTTCTGGTTCTTTAGGGCAAGTTGGATGGAACTCTTCCTTCGTTCGATGAGACTCTTCTTTCACCGGAAAGAAAATGCGTCTTATTTGATTAGAAAGTATCTCGATTTGTTTACGAATCTTATCTATTATTTTGTTCATTCTTCCACCTCTTTTGATTTATTTTGTTCCTCTTCCTTGACTTCTTTTCTTATACTTCTTTTCTTATTTTTCATCTTTTTTCAATTTTTCGTTTGAGTTTTTTTATTTTTTGTTTTATATCATCCATCTGTATCGTTTATTTATTATATCGCGTTTTTTTCCTTTTTGAGAATTTTATTTATATTTTTTCTTCCTCATGAAAAAAGAACGGTACGGGACCCATACGGTTCTTGTTTTTTATTTTTTAAAATAAGATTCTACAACTTCCAAATCCGAATACGGAAGGTATTCTTTTCCTAAAGCCATGTAATTGTCCGTCCCTTTGCCAGCGATTAAAACAATATCCTTTTCTTGTGCCATGTCTAACGCATGGGTAATGGCTTCTTTTCGGTCTATGATTCGTTCATAATTCGTTTTTTTAGAGTCGCTTACAAGGTCGTCAATGATGGTATCGACCTTTTCTTCTCGGGGATCATCCATGGTAAAGATGACATTATCGGAGTTTTCTAGAACGATTTTTCCCATGGGACTTCTTTTTTCTTTTTCTCTTCCTCCCGCACTTCCCGTAACAGTGATGATTTTTCCTTTTTTAATAGTTTGTAAAAAGGGATAGATTTTTAAGAAGGCATCTGGAGTGTGGGCATAATCGAGAATGATATGGTATGGTTGCCCATAATGAAGAAATTGCATTCTTCCTGAAGGAACATGAATCATAGGAATTCTTTTTATTAAAGTATCCCAATCTTTTCCAAGAGATAACCCACCCAATAAAGCGGCACATAAATTATATACATTAAATTCTCCCACTAGAGGACTCGTTATCGTATAGTTTTGTCCTTGATATTGAAGAACGATTTCCGTTTCTTGTTCTTTTAATTGATAAGATAGGATACGAAGCGTCGCTCCCTCTTTTTTCCCGTAAGTAACTAGGTGACAAGAAACCATTTTTTTACATTCTTCAAAATACGTGTCATCTGTATTTAAAACACAGGTTCCTTCTTTTTTGATTTGCGTTATCATTTTCTTTTTACAGGCAACGTAGTTTTCGATTGTTTGATGGATATTTAGATGATCTTCTGTAATATTCGTTAAAATTCCCACTTCGAATTCGAGATGATCGAGGCGATGACGATAATAGGCTTCCGAAGAGGTTTCCATACTTAAATAGGTACAACCCGCATCGACAAATTTACGAAAGTATTGATAGAGTCGATCCGCATCTGGGGTGGTATTTCTAATTGGTTCTTCAAACTTTTCGCAAACAATTCCATTGGTTCCCATAGAGCCACAACTTTTCGGTCCCAATAAATCTTGAATCATTCTCGCTACGGTCGTTTTTCCATTCGTTCCCGTGACCGCAATTAGTTGTAAACTTTTCTCCGGTTCATCATAAAAACGAGAAGCCAAAAGAGGAAGTTCTTCGTTGGTATTGGGAACATAAACGACAGGTACCTTACTTTGAATCGGTTTACTCGCAACAATGGCAGATGCTCCATGACGAATGGCATCCTCTACAAATTCATGTCGATCGGATGTCACCCCCATCGTACAGACAAAAAGATCTCCTGGTTCCACTTCTTTCGAATTGATTTTAATTCCTTGAATAGGGATTTCTTCCATCCCCTCATACAATTCATTTAATTTTTTCACAACTCTTCCTCCTTTGGAAATATTTTCCATGGTTTCATTTTCGTTGGATTTTTGACATAAGGTTGGTAGATACCGAGAAGATTTCTTTTTTGATCATATAAAAATACGTAGGATGACGTTCCTTCTCTAGGAAGAATTGCCCCATCTTTGATTTTTTCTTTTATCTCATCGGTTACTACTATTTTATCATATTCCGGAAGTGCCTCCAATGCCTCTCCTATCGAAATCATTGGGGTCATTTCGTTTAATTCTTCTAAAGAAACGGCTTTTTCAAGCCGGAAAACGCCTTGTCTTGTCCGACAGAGGTTTTTCATAATGGCTTCTGTTTTTAGACGGTGTCCTATATCTCGAATGAGACTACGAATATAGGTGCCTTTGCTTACGACTACCCGAAAGCGAAATGTCTCATGACCATCAACTATCAGAGGGTTTCCCAACAGTTCTATTTCCTTAATTTCTACCATTCGTTTTGGTAAGGTTACTTCCTTTTTCTCTCTTGCGTATTCATACAATCGTTTTCCGTCTACATGGACAGCGGAATAAAAAGGTACTTCCTGTAGATAGGTTCCACAAAAAGAGGAAAGAACGATTTCGATTTCTTCTTTTGTATACTTTTTTCCTTTCGGAACTTCTTCTATTTTTCCTGTTACATCCAAAGTATCACTTTTTTGTCCTAGAATGACTTCCGCTACGTATTCCTTTTCATTCGAAGTTAAAAAATCAATCACTTTCGTTCCTTGATTGATTCCTAAAACCAACACTCCTTCTGCCATCGGATCTAAGGTTCCTGTATGCCCTACCTTGGTCGTTTGTTTTATTTTTCCTACTCGGTCTACGACATTTCGGCTCGTCATTCCTTTCGGTTTATGGATGACTAAAATTCCACTTTTCATCTCATCACATCCATTCGTTTTTCTAGTTGTTTTTTTCTATTTCTTTATTTTAGTATATCATGCTCCTTTTATTTTCCAAAGAAAAAGGAAGAAAATTCGTATCAAAAATAGATGCTTCTTTTCCTCTTATTCATATACTATCTTCAGAGGTGTTTCTATGAATTCTCAATATCATTTAGGCATTCGCGTTTCCGTCTATACCCTTCTTGCCAATACCTTTCTTACCATCATAAAGTTCCTGACCGGTTTTTTTGGACATAGTATGGCCATGATTAGTGATAGTATTCATTCTCTTTCGGATAGTTTTTCTACTTTGATTGTCATTCTTGGTTTGAAATTTTCTCACAAAGAGGCTGATGTGCGTCATCCTTTTGGTCATGAACGTTTCGAGTCTTTTGCGGCTTTTTTTCTTTCCCTATTTTTATTTGGCACGGGAATTTTTTTAGGAATTCAGGGAATGAAAAGTTTGTTTCATCCTGTTTTTTCTTCTCCACCTACGATTTGGGCTTTGGCCGCTGCCGTTTTTTCCATTGTTATGAAAGAAGGAATGTATTGGTATACGCGAAGGGTTGCAATTCAGATTCATTCGAATTCTTTAATGGCCGATGCGTGGCATCATCGTAGTGATGCCCTCACTTCTATTGGAAGTTTTTTTGGTATTTTAGGAAGTTTGTGTGGTTTTCCTTTTTGTGATGGATTCGCCGGTATTCTTCTCTCTCTCATCATTCTTTGGGTTTCCTTTTCGATTGGAAAAGAAGCCATGGAACAGTTACTGGATACTGCCTGTGACATTTCGTTTGAAAAAAAAGTTGCCTTCTCTATTTTAGAGGTGCGAGAAGTCCATTCTCTTGACTGTTTTAAGACAAGGCAATTTGGTAATCGTGCGTATGTCGAAGTCGAAATTGGTGTTTCCAAAGATTATTCTTTAGAAAGAGCGCATACCATTGCTCATCAGGTGCACGATAAGATTGAAAAAGAATTTCCTATCATCAAGCACTGTATGGTTCACGTCAATCCTGTCTCCTTTTAGGTATATTTTTTTCTTGTGCGTCTCATACTAAGATTGGTGAATTTTTATGTTGATTCAATCTCTATGGACCAAAGAAGTTCCAAAGCTTACAGTACCGACTCCTAAAAAGTTAGAGGATGTGGATCTTCTAATTGTTGGAGCGGGAATCACTGGTCTTACTTGTGCCTATTTTTTAAGAAACCAAAAAGAAAAAATCATGTTGGTAGATAAGGGTTCGTTTGGAATGGGTGTCACTTCTCATACAACAGGAAAACTCAACTATCTACAGGAAACCATCTATCAGAAACTTGAAAAGAATTATAATATCCATACCAGTCAACTTTATTTCCAATCACAAAAAGAAGCCATTCAGTTAGTGAAACAGATTGTAAAAGAAAATCACATCGACTGTCATCTCGAAGAGGTAGATTCTTTCCTTTATACCAATGAAGAAAAAAACTTACCCAAATTAGAAAAGGAAAAAAATCTTCTTCAAGGTTGGGATGTCAAAGTACGAGAAGTTGATTTTTTACCTCTCAAACAAATCCCAGTCAAGAAAGGAATTGTCGTTTCGGATACTTATGTTTTTCATCCTTTGAAATATCTAAATGGTCTTTTAAAAGCCATTCTGGGAAAGGTTCTTTGTTATGAAGGTGTGATGGTAGAAAATTTGGTGCTACAGGAAAACAAAACCTACGTTGTTCAAACATCCAAAGGTACTTTTCGTGCCAAAAAAGTGATTCTTGCTTGCCACTATCCTTTTTTTGTAAAACCGAGACTTTTCCCTATTTCCAATTATATAAAGAGAGAGTTTGTGCAGGTCGCAAGAATTCCGGGTTCTTACCATTTTACTTCTATTAATATCGATCAAAATTTGGAATCGATTCGTTTCTATCAAGACTATCTTATTTATGGTTCCAATGAACAGAAATTGATGGATTCTACTAATTATCAGGAGGGATATGAAAAAAGTCGCAAGGAATTTGTCTCTTATTTTCAAAAGGAACCAGAGTTTTCGTGGATGAATCAGGATCTTGTTATGAATGATTCTCTTCCGTGGATTGGTCTTATGGATAAGAAACAACCTAACCTTCTTGTAGGGGCAGGATATCAGGCTTGGGGAATGACGGGTGGAACCATCGCTGGAAAAGTTCTTTCAGACCTCGTTTTACATGCTGATTCTCCCTATCAGAATCTCTTCTCTCCTCTACGTTTCATGAAACCTTCTCTTCTCCCTATCCTTTCCAATGGTTGGGAATTTGCTAAGGCTTACTCGACAACCTATTTTCGAAAAAATCCTACTTTTTATCGTTCAAATGTGATGTTTCTGAAGTTAAATGGTGTCGATTGTGGGGTTTATATCGATTCCGATGGAAAGAGACATATTGTTAAAAATCTTTGTCCGCATATGTTATGTAAATTGGTTTTTAATGAGAAAGAAAAGACCTGGGATTGTCCTTGTCATGGTTCGCGTTTTACAATAGATGGCGATGTATTAGAAGGTCCTAGCACGTACTCCATTCGTATTCGTTAATATGGTATATCCTTCTTTCACTTTGAATATAGTGAAGTAAGGTGAGTAGAATGAATCGAATTAGAAGATTTAGAAATCATTTAGAATTCATTGTTTTAGGATGCTTTCTCAGTTCGATTTTTTTCTATGCTGGTAGTTTTGTTACTTATGGAAAAAGTTTTACTACGGAACCTTATTATTTCTTTATCGTTCAAGCTATTTCTGGAATTCTTGGAGTACTCCTTCCCTATTTATTAAGGACTAAGGGATGTTTTCCTTTTTCTCCTACACTTCACTGTTGTTACCTTCTCTTTTTGTTTTTTTCATTATTTTTGGGAGAATTATGTCATTTTTATCTGTTTATTCCCGTCTGGGATTTGTTTCTTCATTTTGCAAGTGGATTTTTATTATTTTACGCCTCTTTTGAGTGGTTTCAATTTTTGTCCCATTCGGCGAAGAAGGCTCCTGTTGTTTCATATTTTCTTTTATCGATTTTGATTGCTCTTGCCTTTGGATCTTTATGGGAAATTTATGAATTTATTAGCGATGGCATCTTTGGAACCAATATGCAGAGATTTCTCTCTCCTAATGGAGTTCCTTTTTTCGGAAGAGAGGCTCTTTTTGACACCATGGAAGATTTAATTTTCGATGGACTCGGTGCGATTTGTGGTGGCATTTTTCTTATAATCGATTCGAAAAAAGTTTTTTCAAAAAAGTATTGACTTTCATGAGTTATCCAAGTATAATTGATATTGTCTTCTGAAGAGGAGACAAGAAATTACATGCGGATGTAGTTTAATGGTAGAACCCCAGCCTTCCAAGCTGAATACGGGGGTCCGATTCCCCTCATCCGCTCCAGTGACGTTTCTGTTCGAACTTTTATAGTTTGAACTTAACATATATAATCAATCCGTTCGGGTTGATTT
>CANQHQ010000046.1 GCA_947623825.1 uncultured Bacilli bacterium | reverse complement strand
AGAAATAGGTCTATGTTAGTATGGTTTAAAATTTTTTTAAATTTTTTATTGATTTTTATTAGCAAGTTTTTTTGCTTTTTCTTTTCGTGATTTTTTCTTTGCATTCCATTTTATTTAGTGTATAATTAGGTTATAAATAATAGGAGGCAGTCCAGCATATGAAGAAGATATTTACGGGAATTGACCTTGGCAGTTATGGAATTAAAATGATTGTATGTGAATGCGTGAATGGGGCTTTTCATGTTCTTGCTGCCACCAGCGTAAAAAGCAAAGGAGTCAAGGAAGGATTGATTATCGATCGGGAGCAGGCGCTTCTTTCCTTGAAGAAGGCGAAAGAAAATATTGAGGGAATTCTTGGAACAACTGTGGATCAAGCGATTGTGACGGTTCCTTCTGATGAGATAGAATTTAATATTGTTTCAGGAGAAATTGCTTTAGAAGAAGGAGCTTTGGTGGATGCCCAACATATTTCTTCGGTTCTTCAGGAAGCCGTATTAGGAAAAGTCAGTGATGACCGTGAATTGGTGACGATGATGCCAATTTCTTTTTCGGTGGATGGGAAAGAAGGAGTGAAAGATCCGAAAGGAATGACGGGAGAAACATTGTCTGTGAAGGCAGTTATTACTTCGATTCCCAAAGTTTTATTGAAGGAAACAGTTTCTTTATTAAAAGAGGCAGAAATTGTGGCAGTCGATGTCTCTTTCCGCGCTTTAGGAGATTATTATGAGGCAAAGAATGCTGATATTGATAGTGGAGTCAGTGCCATTGTGAATTTAGGATACGATAATATCGATGTTGCCATTTTTAATAAAGGAATTATGATTAAAGATGAAAAAATTGTGACGGGGTCTCGCGAAATCGATATGGAAATCATGAAACGATACTATGTGAAAAAGGGAGTTGCCCGCGCTTTAAAAGAAAATTTTGCCATCAGTAATACGCGCTATGCGGATGCTTCTGATACGATTGAAGTCATGAATCGAGACGGCGAAAAAATCACAATAGGGCAATTAGAGATTTCAGAATTGGTGGAATCGAAATTAGTAGAACTTTTAAAACTTGCGAAAAAGCAAATTAATCTCTTAACAAAAAGAGAAATAAGTTATATAATTATAACTGGGGGAATCAGTGAAATGGCTGGTTTTCAGTATGTAGTAGAGAATGTGTTTGATCGAAGAGCCATGACGTTAGATATTCGCACGATGGGCGCAAGAAATAATATGTATTCTAGTGTCTTGGGAATGACCAAATATTTTTATTATAAATTAGAATCACGAGGGAAAGAATACTCGATGTTTCGTGAGAAAGAGGAAAATGAAATCGTAGCAACAAATAGAAAGGTATCAACGACAAGGGATAGTATTCTTCGTAGGGTATTTGAATACTTTTCTTGAGACGGAGGAGGATAATATGTTAAATGGATTAGAGATGGATCAGCTTGCAAAAATCAAAGTAATCGGTATCGGTGGCGGAGGATGCAATGCTGTCAATCGAATGATAGAATCTGGTGTGAAGGGTGTGGAGTTCATTGTAGCGAACACCGATTTACAAGTATTGAATAACAGTCACGCTGATGTAAAGATTCAAATTGGAGCGACTTTAACAGATGGGTTAGGTGCGGGAGCCAATCCTGATGTGGGTCGAGAGGCTGCGGTAGAATCGAAGAAAGAAATCGAAGATGCCTTAAAAGGTGCTGATATGGTATTTGTTACCTGCGGTATGGGTGGAGGAACTGGTACAGGTGCTTCTCCTGTCGTTGCGGAAATTGCCCAATCGTTAGGTGCCTTAACGGTAGCAATTGTAACGAAACCTTTTGGATTTGAAGGAAAAAGAAGAATGGACAATGCCTTACGGGGATTGGATGAATTAAAGAAA
Source organism: uncultured Bacilli bacterium (assembly GCA_947623825.1). GTDB lineage: Bacteria > Bacillota_I > Bacilli_A > RF39 > UBA660 > Alloscybalousia. The sequence continues at coordinate 8,627 of CANQHQ010000046.1, read as the reverse complement.
CATGTCGATACCTTAATCGTGATACCAAACGATCGATTGAGAGAGATTATCGATAAGACAACGCCAATGTTGGAAGCCTTTAAAGAGGTTGATAATGTTCTTCGTCGCGGTGTACAATCTATTTCTGATTTAATTGCGGTCGTTGGACTTGTTAACTTGGATTTTGCGGATGTCAAAGCCGTCATGAAAGATTCAGGGAATGCCATTATTGGTATCGGAATTGGAATGGGAGAAGATCGTGCCATTGAGGCTGCGAAACAAGCCGTTTCGTCTCCACTTCTTGAAACGAGTATTTCTGGGGCAACCGATGCGATTATTAATGTAACTGGTGGAATCAACTTGACGTTGTTTGAGGCAGAACAGGCTGCGGAAGTAGTTCGGGCTGCTGCCAATACAGATATCAATACGATTTTTGGTTCCGTGATTAATGAAAATTTAACGGATGAAGTTATCGTAACAGTGATTGCGACAGGATTTGATAAAGCAGGAAATCAAGAAAAGAAGGAACCAATTTACAATAATGTTCAAAATAATCGTCGTAGTTCTCAACCAAGAGAAGTCGAAGTCATTGAAAATTTTGATGATGATGACGACGATGATAGTGATGACATTCCTTCCTTTTTACAAAACAGAAATTTCTAAAGAATTTGAAAGAACGAGTTGTTCGTTCTTTTTCTTTGAGAAAAGAGACATTTTGATACGAGATAGATGGAATTCTAGTGGCATTTTAGGAAATTGTTAGACTATCTTTTTGAATCCTTTCTTTGATATCATTTTATGAGATTGTTCAACTATTTTTTTAATCTTTTCTTTGATAAAAAGAGATGGTTAAAAAAATTTTTTGATAAATTTGTTCTTTTTTTACCTTTCCCTTTCCTTTCCCTGGTATAATTCAATTAAATAAGAATAATTTATTGACAAAGGATGAAATAATTAGTATAAATGAAAAAGACGGAGGATGTGAATTCATGGCAGAGAATCTAGTCATTGTCGAATCTCCTAGTAAGAGTAAGACAATTGAAAAATATTTGGGTAAGGGGTATAAGGTTGTATCGTCGAAAGGACACATTCGTGATTTGGCTACTACAGGAAAGTATGGACTTGGGGTTGATATTGAAAATCATTTTGAGCCAAATTATATTTTAATTAGTGGTAAGAAAAAATTGGTTCAGGAATTGAAAAAACAAGTCAAAGAGGCAAAGAAAGTCTATCTTGCGACCGACCCAGACCGTGAGGGAGAAGCTATTTCTTGGCATTTGAAAGAAACACTTGGCATTAAAGAAAAAAATTATGAACGTGTTTTATTTCATGAAATTACGAAAGATAAAGTATTAGAGGCGTTTCAGGCTACTCGAAAAATCGATGAAGATTTGGTTCACAGTCAAGAGACGAGAAGAATTCTCGACCGTATTATTGGGTTTCGTTTGTCAAAATTGATGCAGTCGAAAACGGGAGGAAAGTCAGCAGGAAGGGTACAGAGTGTCGCTTTAAAATTGATTGTAGATCGAGAAAGAGAAATTCAGGCTTTTATTCCCGAAGAATACTGGTCTATCACGGCGATTTTCGATTTATTTCAGGCAGAACTTTTTCAATATAAAAAAGAAAAATTAGAATTGCATTCGAAAGAGGAAGTAGAGGAAGTATTAGGGCGACTTGGGCCTCAATATACGGTTATTGATGTCGGCTTAAAAGAAAAGAGGAAAAAAGCCAAGGCTCCGTTTATTACTTCGACTCTTCAACAAGAGGCTTCCACCAAACTTGGATTTACAGCCAAAAAGACAATGAGTCTCGCTCAAAAATTGTATGAAGGAATCGATTTAGGAACTGAGACGGTCGGACTTATTACTTATATGAGAACGGATTCTATTCGTTTAAGTGATGAATTTGTGAAAAGTGCCGAGGCTTATTTATATCAGGAATATGGCAAAGAATATGTCGGGTACGTGAAAACAACCAAGAAGACAGATAATGTCCAAGATGCGCATGAGGCAATTCGACCGACTAGTATTCGTCGAACTCCGAAAGAAGTCAAAGATTATTTGACACCAGATGAGTACAAACTTTATCGTTTTATTTATACGAGAGCGCTTGCTTCTTTAATGAGTGATGCGAAAGTAAAGGTAACGACCGTTGTCTTAGATAATCATGATTATCAATTTAAGACGAGTGGGCAAGTTCTTTTGTTTGATGGATATTTAAAATTGTATCAAGATTATGAAGATAGTGAAGATAAAATTCTTCCTGATATTTTGATGACAGAAAAAGAGTTTTATACAGAAAATGTCGAGTCGAAACAACATTTTACCACTCCACCAAGTCGCTATACAGAAGCCAAATTGATTAAAGAACTCGAAGAACTTGGAATTGGACGTCCATCCACTTATGCGACGATTATCGATACAATTAAAGAAAGAGGTTATGTCGATTTGGTTGAAAAGAAATTTCAACCGACAGAGATTGGAATGGTTACGACGGATAAACTCCAAGAAGGATTTTCTGATTTTATCAACGTGGAATATACTGCCCAGATGGAACATGATTTGGATGAAATTGCGGAAGGAAAAGAAAATTCTTTGGAGGTGTTAGAAACCTTTTATGATAAATTTGAACCAACAGTTCAAAAGGCTTTTGGAGAAATGGAAAAAGTTCCTCCGAAAGAAACTGGTGAGGTTTGTCCAGAATGTGGAAGTCCTTTGGTGATTCGAAAAGGGAAATATGGTGAATTTACTGCATGTAGTAATTATCCGGAATGCAAATACATCAAGAAAGATGTAAAAGAAGAAACAGAAATTATGGATTGTCCTATTTGTAAACAAGGAAAGATTGTGGAGAAGAAGACGAGAAAAGGAAAAATCTTCTATGGATGCAATCGCTATCCAAAATGTAAGGTTGCGACATGGGACCAACCGACGGGAGAAATTTGTCCGGATTGTGGTAGCCTTTTGGTTACGAAAAACGAACAAGTACAATGTAGTAATTCAGAATGTGGTTACAAGAAGGGAGCTTAGCTCCTTTTTTCGTTGTTATTTTTTATTCTTTATGATATAATAAGGACATTTTGAGGGGGAACGTCCATGAGAGATTTTGAAACATTGTATCGAGAAGCGAAAGAAAGAGGCACCTATCAGAAGACATCGAAAATTGTCGACAAATTGGTGATCGATGTTCGTGAGAGTTTTACGCAGGGTGTTACGTTAAAGCAGAACTATGAATATCGCTTACAGATGCAGAAGGTATTACAAAGTGAAATTGAAAAACAAGTGAAAGAGAAAAAAAGCATTTCTCCACCAGTTCCTGTTTTATCGAAAGAGACTTCCTTCTATCAAGGACCTTTGATTCAAGGAGATTTTTCGACAAAGGAAGATTTTGTTGCGTGTCTTCCTACACTTTCGAAAGAGAAAGATTTTCAAGAACTTTATTCTATTTTGTTTTCTTTAGCGAAAGAAAAAAAGATGTACGTGGAACTTCTTCCTTCGTTTACCGAAGAGGAACAAGAAATCGCGCAGGAAGAAATCGAACGACTTCAGGAGAAAATCGATTGGATACAGGAGTACTTAAATCCTGTTTCGGAAGAAGAAATTTCTATTGGAAAAGAAAAAAATCATTTGGTTTTTTTGGAAACAGTCAATGGAAATCCTTGTGCATTGAACGATATGAAATCCAAAGAAATGAAAGAAGATGTTTACCCCTCTTTTTTGACTTTACTTCAATCGATTGAAAATGGAACGTTTCCTCGTTTACGAAAATTAATATCGACGTTGAATTTTTATGAAGTAAAATTGAACCAATCTCGTGTCTTATTTTCACGAATTTATGAGAATTATTATTGTATTGTGGCTTGTTTTGTGAAGAAAAGTGATTGGCAGAAAGATTTAAATGAACGAAAGTACAGTTTGATGTCCCTTTATGCAGCGCAGGAAAAAGCTATGTATCATGCTTTGGAAGAGGGAAATAGCGCATATTTAGAAAGACAACAAGAAACGTTAGAGGAACTTTACCAGTTATTAAGTCCAAAAGGACGAAAGGGGGAATATGTAAAATGGATGAAGTAATGCAATTATTAAGAAAAGAGAAAGAAAAGAAGATGCTTCAACTTTCGGCAATTCAACATTTTCAGGAACTGATGGACGAAATTTCAGAAGAACAGGGATCAGATCTTCCCTCCATCGAATTAGGTTCTTTTTCTTCCGTGATGCAGGCACTTCTCTTTTGTGGTATTCCTATCGAAAAATGGTATTTGTGTGAAGAAATCGTACAAGAGATTTTTCAACCTGAATTATTTGAAGATTTAACTCTTTGGCGTTCGATTCTCCATTCTTGGATTTTACATTCTCCGAAAGCGATTATCGAAGCGCAATTACGTAATTTTTCTCGTATTGATGATGCGGATTTTGATCGGGTTTTGACGATAGAAGCGAAAGAGTATTTGAAAAAATTTTCTAAGGAGGACGATAGCGATGAGAATTTCGCTATTTTAGAGGCTCCGGATTCTTATTATGCGTTAGCGGTTAATTATTTTGGAAACTTTGATGGATTATTTGAAACGGAAGAAAATCGAATGAAAGAAGTTTCTACGAAAGAAGGCATGATTCGTGCCCATTCTTTTTTAATTCTTTTGATGTTGTCTTTTGATTTTATGAGAAAAGAAGCAGATGCATTGAACCTTTATTTGGAATTGCTTATCCTTTTTGAAGATACGAAGCAGGGTCTTTTACGAGAATTAGATTTAGGAAATTTGATTATGGTTTCTTCTGGTGATGCGAAAATGCAAGCATTCATGATGGTAAAGAATTCTACTGAGAATGAAAATTTATTAAAAGTGTATACTTCCTTTAAAAATGTTTATATGGATTTATCTTGTATTTCCGATATTTTGGATTATGGAAGAAAACAGGAAAAAATTTTACAGGTGGAGAGAAAAACTGTTTTGAAAGAAATGCAACTTCTCGATTCCTTGATCCAAAAATATCGAAAAGAAAGAGAAGTTTATTCTGTTGAAGAAGAGTTACTTTCTTTGTCGAATGAGCGGTTAAAGAAACAAATTTTACTTCTTCTTCGTAAAAATAATCGAAAAAGAGTACAATTCTATGAGAAAGAGCTTCAAAAATATCATACTTCTAATGTAGAAGCCATTCGTTCTCTTTTGCTTCTTCATGGATGTAATCCGTCGATTTTAACAGAAGAAGAGATGGAACAATTTTCTTCTCTTTGTACTACGGAAAAACTACAAGAAGGAATTTCTATTTTAGAAAAAGAAGAAATTCCTTGGAAAGAGAATTATTTCTTTCTTTTTACTAATAGTACCATTCCAAGAATGCGTAGAGTGGCTTCTTACGTAAAAAGGAAAATTTTACCTGTTTCTTTCTTACTTCAAAACTTAGAATTTTTTGATGTTTCCTCTCCTCTTTCGACAGAGTTTGAAAAGGTTTTATCGGAATTAGAATCCATATCGATTGCTCCTAGAGATGTGGCAAAAAAGAATGCTTCTCTTTTCCTTCAAGATGCCACGATGTTTGCGGAACGATTGTCTTTGTATCAGAAATATCAAGTTCAATTTACCGAAAATAAAGAGAATTGTTATGATTACTTGGAAGAAGATCGGTTTATTGATTTATTGGATGCCTGTATCGAGGTAGGAATCGGTCCTTCTGTGAAACAAAATCCATCTTTCTTATCTCGTGACCGGGAACATCTTCCTAAAGTGGCACGTCTTTTACAAGAAATGGGATTTTCTTTTTTCGATGATTCTTCTTTTTCTAATTTTCCTTTCGATGTGTTGTCTAAGGAGAAAGTGGAGAGTTATTATTCAGAAGATGATTTTGTGGTAGGAGAGGATTCCATTCTTAGTACGGAACGTCGGACTACGATTTCTAGTCGTATTTTGAATCATCCTGTGGTATCTATGATGGATTCGAATTATCTAGTGGAAGATGGAGTTTATTCGATTGGAGATGTTCTTGTTTCGCGGAATCGTTTCTTAAGAAATTTTGAAGTGTTATCTCTTCATGTGGAACTTTCTCAAGAGGAACAAATTTCTCGTTCCGTTTTGTACACACCTTATGCAGGATATACGAAAGAAGAGTGGGCATTTTTGAAACAAACTTTTTGTCCAGAAGTCAAAAAGTTAGGGGAGAATCCTTCCTTGTTTCTTAATTAATTTTTTTCTTTTAGATAGGAATGTTAGATAGATACTTTTCGTTAGAAAGTTTTCTATTTTGCATTCTGTTTGTTATTTAAAGAGAAGTTTGCTTTCTATGATTTGTGGAGAGAAGTTTTCTTTGATTCGATTATTTACAATCTATTTTAGTTTTGTTACACTAAAGATAGAGGAGGGGTAGGATGAAAAAATATCAGTTACAAGTGAAATTGAGGGATGGGAAAGTAATTCCTTTGGATCTTCCTGTGAAGGATTCTTTAATCGAAATTGACCGATTTACGAATGGTATGGGTTTTTATCAATTATGTTCGATGGTTTCCTCTCAGGTAGATGTCAATCAAATTGATCAGTTTCAGATTGGAATTTATCGAAAGAATTTTTCTTATTCGGTTGTATTTCAGAATGCTTATTTATCAGAATTATTTTCTACTTCCTCACTTTTACGAAATGCGAAAGGGTATTTTCTTTCTCCGACTTGTTATGCATATCAAGAAATGAAGCAGTATGTGTTTCATCGTTTAGATACCGATTTTAAAAATTTTTTTGCTACCTATCCCTATCAAAATCATTTTCTCGTTTATGCTAAAAAGTATGTGAATGTGGTTCTTGGAGATTTGGAAGATGATATGGAAAAAGATACGTTGAAAAGAAAAATAGAACAAAAATTGCAAGAGTATCCGACGTTCCGGTCTTTCTGTATTTATCGGTCTCGATTTGGTTATTCTTATCATCCTGTTTCTTCAAAATCAAAGGTAGAAAAATTGAACGTTTCTTCTTCTTTCTCTTCTACTATTACTAAAAATAAAGACTCTCATTGGCGTTTATCGAATCCATTCTCTGTGTCTGGTGTACAGAACTGGTACAACGAGAGTGGGGAAGAAAGAGAAGAGTTTTTAGAAGAAGAGGAATTGAAGAGAATGGTGAAAGAATATGGAGAGGATTGATTACCGAAAACAGATTGGAGATAAGCAAAGAAAGGAAATGTATTTAGAGTCTTTCCTTGAATATTTGACCATCGAACGAAATTATTCCCAAGATACCGTTGGAAGTTATCAAGAGGACTTGGAAGAGTTTTTGGGATTTTGTCTTTCGTATCATTACTCGTATCAGACGTTAGATTATCCAAAGGCTCAGAAATATTTACTTTACCTTTATGAGGAAGAGAAGGAAAAAGCGACGACGATTGCGCGAAAAATTTCATCGATTCGAAGTTTCTATCGTTATCTTGCGAAAAAGAATATTTGTGAAAATCCTTCCTTTTCTTTATTAACGCTTCCCAAGAAAGAAAAACGTCTTCCAAAATTTTTTGAATATAGTGAGTTACAAGAAATGTTTACGGTTCCAGAAGAAGATACGCCTTTGGGTCAAAGGGATGGGTTGATTTTAGAGATGCTTTATGCGACAGGTCTTCGTGTGAGTGAACTAGTTCATATCAAAATAGAAGATATTTCTTTTTCTGAAAAAACCATTCGTATTTTAGGAAAAGGAAATAAGATGCGTATCGTTTATTTTAATGCGATTACACTTCGGAAATTAAAAACATATTTGGAAGACGGAAGAAAGAAAATGGATGAAAAAAAGAGCCCTTATTTGTTTTTAAATCGGAATGGGGGACCAATTACTACCCGTAGAGTGCAGCAGATATTGGAAGAAATTATTTCGAAAACATCCATAACGAAACATATTTCTCCTCACATGATTCGTCATAGTTTTGCGACGCATTTGTTGAATGAAGGATGCGATTTATTATCTGTACAACAATTATTGGGACATGAGAGTTTAACGGCGACAAGTGTTTATACGCATATTACAAATGATCGGATTAAAGAAGTGTATTTGAAGACACATCCAAGGGCGCGAAAATAGATTTCTAAGGCAATAAATGAAAAATAATGTCAAATCAGGGAAGATTTCATTGAATTTGAAATCTTTTTCTTTTATAATAAGTGTGTTAAGCGCGTATGCTTATAGGAAGGGATGAAAAAATGAAATATGTTTATTTGTTTACAGAAGGAAATGCAGATATGCGTGAACTTCTTGGTGGTAAAGGTGCTAACTTAGCTGAAATGACAAATATTGGATTACCAGTTCCTCAAGGTTTTACCATTACGACAGAAGCATGTACTCAGTATTATGAGGATGGAAGAGAAATCAACTCTGAAATTCAAAGTCAAATTAATGAATACATTGTTAAGATGGAAGAAATTACAGGAAAGAAATTTGGGGATAAGGAAAATCCTTTATTAGTATCTGTTCGTTCTGGTGCGAGAGCATCGATGCCAGGTATGATGGATACCATTCTTAATCTAGGGTTAAATGAGGATGTTGTCAATGTTTTGGCAGAGAAGAGTAATAATCCGAGATGGGCATGGGACTGCTACAGAAGATTTATTCAAATGTATTCGGATGTGGTTATGGAAGTAGGTAAAAAATACTTCGAAGAATTAATCGACCAAATGAAGGCAAAAAA
>CANQHQ010000045.1 GCA_947623825.1 uncultured Bacilli bacterium | reverse complement strand
AAAGGTCTGTATATTTTTTGGTTAAATTAATTATATAACAGTTTTAAGTTTTGAGTGTTTTCTCTTTTTTGTGCATTTCTTTTCTTTTTCCAACATCTAGTTTACTACATCAGATATAATTAAATTATTGCATATTTTTTGTAATTATGGTATATTATAAGTGTGAATGGCGATGGTGTATCTTCGGATCCCATCTGAGCAAGTTGGATGCGTCTAGCTTGCTTTTTTTATTATATAAATGTTTTTTAAAAGCTAATTAGTAATATTTTTTTATTGATACTTCAATCAGCTATATTTATAAAAAGTTGTAGATAATTACGTCACTCGCAATAGGAATTGTAGAGTGTTGATATGGTACTCTTTTTTGATTTTTCTTCCATCTATTTAAGTGAAACCTTTTCGGTTTGGTTTTCCTATTCTTGTTTTTTTCTGAGAATGAAAAGGCGAATTTTTATCAAAGTTATCATATAGTATAATGGGAGGAAGTATGAATTATATTATTCAGAGTGGGTTGGGGAGCAAGAATACGATTTTAGATACAGAACGTTCCGTCTCTTTGGCTCTTACAACGAAAAATCTTTCGGGAATTAGTTTACAATTGAGTATGACGAAAGACGGCATCATCGTGATTTCTTGTCCTTCTTTTTTGAAAACACATCCCCAAATTTCTATTTCAGACTATACTTTTCAAGAATTGAGACATTATAATTTAGGAAATCGTGTTAGAAAAGAGGAGTTCTTGACTCTTGCGGATTTGTTGAAACATTTTCATAATAGTTCTAAAACCTTTATTTTTACTTTGACTGATCAGGGAGAAAGAAATACGGATTTTGTTTCTCAAGTTTTGGAAATTTTGTCTTTTTATCCACAGTTATCTATCTATTTAAAAAGTAGTGTCAAAGAACTGGTTCTTGCGATGAAGGAGAAGAAGACAACTGCACATGTTGGAGCGGATATTTTAGATAATGGCACTTATTTTTGGGACTTAGATTTGGATTTTTATTGTTTTGTGGATCCAGAACTTTACGTGAGTCATTGTATGAAGAAGATAGAAGAACATCGTTTTATGATGGTGGAAAGTACCACAGAAGGTTCCGCCGTGTTTATGATTTCTCAATTTTCGAATTATTTGAATCAGATTTTTCTTATTTTTTCGAATCGGGACTCTTTTACTTCTATTTATCCTGTTTGTCAAAATATGATTTCTAGTACGGAAAGAATCGAATGATTCTTTTTTTGTACATTAGGAATTTGCTTGGAAAAAGAAAAAGTAGTCAACTAGATAATTGCACTACAAAACAATACATATAAATAATGTACTTTTAGGATATATAATAAATTTTAATCTTCTTTATACTCGTATACCTTTCCCTTATAATTTTTGTAATAAAGAGGAGTCATAATACCATCACAAATTTGACAATCAAATCTAGGAGGATAAGAATCATCTCCATCATCACATTTATCTAACATATTAACGAGTGAAAAAGGAATATCTTCTTTTGTTTTACATTTAGGACAAACATAAACAGAAGAGCAAAAAGTGTTTATTAATAAGTGTATTGGTTGTAGTAGATTTGTTTATAATTATTATTTAAATAAAAAGGAATGGATGTATAAAAATAAATTAAAAAAATGTAAATACGGTAGCGACTATCGGAAATTGGTCTCTGAAGGGTAGAGTTATCCGATGAAGGAGAAATTCCAAACTGTGAAGTTTGGACGTGATTTATTTATAAATCACTTTGTTCTTTGCGTGTTTTTTGAACTGTGATATAATATTTTTAGAAGAGGGTGGTAGAGTGAAGAAAGCGTTTTATTTTATTGTATTTTTACTGATGATTGGCATTCCTTCCCACGTGTCAGCGATGAATGAAGTGAACGTTTATTTTTTTTATAGTCGTTCCTGCAATATTTGTAGTCAAGAAAAGGCTTACCTAGAAGCCTTAAAACAAAGATATCCGAATATGACCGTTTATCAATACGAAACTTCAGGAGATGCGAATTATTCTTTGATGAATCAAGCCAAAGAATTGTATCAAGTGACAGAGAAGGGCGTTCCTTTTACGATTATTGGGGATACGACCTACTTAGGATTTTCTCAGGCGAAAAAATCCTCGATGCAGCGAACGGTTTATCAATATTCTTTAGAAAAATATGCGGATCGATTTGGAACCGAAGTTCTCCATGTTTCTTATCGTACTGATTTGGAGGGGGAACCAGAAAAGTTCGAAGAGAATGATGATTATGTCATAGAGGAAAGTAGTGGACAAACGATTAAGGAAGAACCAACGAAGAAACCGATTGATTCTAGATATCGTTCGAGTATTATTTTAATTACAGTTGGTTTGATGATTGGTTTGGCTGTGATATTGATTAGTATTTTTGAAAGGAGGCATCACTCATGATGTCACTCTTTGTGATAGGAATTGTTATTCTAGTCATTATTATTGTAGTATGTGTGATTTTACTTCTACGGTTATCTCGACAAGAAACTTTGTTTATGGAGGTTTCCGATCGTTACTTAACTGAGATTGGAAAAGATTATACGAGAAATGAATTTGCCATGACGATTTTTGAATTGTATCGCGATGTGATTGAGGCGGTTCAGAAAGAAAACTATGAGTTTTTGAGAGATGTTTTATCGAATGAGATTTATAATAATTACTTATTGGGAATTAAAGTCAGTAAAGAACGACAAATCAAAAATGTGGTGGAAGATATGAAACCTGTTTTCGCCCGCTTAGTTCAATTTGTTCAAAAAGATTCGACAGAGGTGGCGAAGGTTTGGCTCCGTGTCTCTTATATCGAATATGCGCTAGATTTGACACCTCTTACGGAAGAACAACAGAAGGTTGCACCGAAGGAACGAATTGCTGGTGGTAGTAAAACAAAGAGAGAAGAAAAAGAGTATCTTTTGACTTTGGTAAAGTCTCATACTCCAAAAGAAAGTATGGTATGTCCTAGTTGTGGTTATATTTTGAAAGTGATCACGCGTTGTCATTGTGTACGATGTGGGACAAATATTGTTACGAGACCTTTTCATTGGGTCATTACTTCAAAAGAAGATAAAGCCTTATCGCAACCGGAAAGAAAATAAAAGGAGGGATTCTTTTTTGAATCTCTCCTTTTTAATATAATTCACTTTTTAGTAAATCGATATTATCTTCCATTAAAGTAAAGTAATCTTTTGAATTTTCTCTTTCTTCATCGGTCATATTATCGATTTTTTTATAGGTAAAGGTAGCAACTTGTGTTTCGTCTAGGATGCTTTGTACAATTTCATTTGTTTTCGATTTTTCTAATAGGAAGATGTGTCCTACTTCTTTCGAAGAAATCATTGATTTTACGGTATTGATGGTCTTATCAGAAACGGGTTCATGAGTATCGTCCAACGAGATGACAGTAAATCCATATCTTTCTAGAAATTTGAGAGAATCTTGATTGACAACGATTGTTTTTCTTGTAGCGTTCTGGGCTGTTAAACGAATTTCGGCATCGAGTTCGGATAGTTTAATTTTAAGTTCTTCGTAGGCAGTATCGATTTCTTTCTTTAAATAATTATTGGTAATATATTCGTTTAATCCATTTTTAATATTTTGTGAAATCATTAGTAAATTAGAAGGGTTCAACCATAATTCTTCTTCTCCGTAGGCAGGTTCTACTCCGCTTGTGGCATCGATAATCATTAAGTCTTTATTTTTTTCTAGTAATTCTAAGGCTAAATCGGTATCAGATCCTAATCCACTATAGATAAACAATTCTTTTTTACTGTAGTCATCGATGATTTTTTTACTTAATTGATAATTACTGATATCCGTTCCATCTGGATAAATAGAGGTAACGAGAGAATGTTGTCCATAGAGTTTGTTCGTTACGTATTCATAGGGATAAGCAGTTGTGACAATTTCGATTCCTTCTAAATTATCTTTTTTAAAACAACCAGTGAATAGTAGACAAGGGATGAGTAATAGAATCATGTATATGCATCGTTTCTTTTTCATTTTTTTCTTTCCTTTCGTAAGGGGACTGGATCGTATCCGAATTTTCCCCAGGGGTGACAACGAAGTATTCTTTTTCCTGCCAAAATACTTCCCTTGAAGGCACCAAATCTACCTATGGCTTCGATGGCATAGTTGGAACAAGTCGGTTGAAAACGACAACTGTTATGCCACGGACCAGGAATTAACTGATAGATTTTTATCCATCCAACCAGGAGGTATTTCATATATTTCACCATAGGTTCATTTTACTATTAATTCCTGTTTTTTACAATAGTCATCTCATTTTTATTGACAAATTCTAGGAAGGAAGTCTCTTTTCTTTTTTTCTCTTTTCGATTATTTCATGGGTGTTCCTTTTTTCTCAATTCCTACATTCCTTTTTTTCTCAATTCCTACATTCCTTTTTTTTCTCAATTCCTACCAATTCCTAGACAAAACTTTCTTTTTTTGGTATCATCAAAGAGGGAGAGTTAATAGACCACAAAGGTAGGGAAAGAATGGAAAAATTATTTCAAAAATTAGGAATTCAACCAAAGAATGAGAAACTTTATCAATTGGCTTTTTCTCATTCTTCTTACGTACATGAAAAGCATCTAAAAGCGGATTATGAGCGATTAGAATTTTTGGGTGATGCAGTTCTCGATTTGGTTATCAGTGATTATTTGTATAATCATTTTCATGTCAAAGAGGGAGATATGACCAAAATTCGGGCGAGTTACGTCTGTGAAAATGCTTGTTTTACGTATGCTTCTGATTTGGGATTCAGTGATTATATTAAAGTAGGACACGGAGAAGAATTAGAAGGTGGACGTTATAAAAAAGTGATTTTGGCAGATATCTTTGAAGCCTTTATGGGTGCGATTTATTTGGATTTGGGATATCCTGTCGTTCGTGATGTGGTCTTGAAAATTATTGTTCCTTATATTGAGGATCCGAATGTTGTGTTTTTCAACGACTATAAGAGTTCCTTACAGGAATTTGTTCAAACAGAGCAGAGGGGTCTTACTTATGAATTAGTGAAAGAAGAAGGTCCGGCGCATCAAAAGACTTTTACTATGGAAGTGATTGTCGATGGGATTGTCTATGGTGTTGGAACCGCCGGTAGTAAGAAGGAAGCAGAACAAGAAGCAGCCAAAAATGCACTTGAAAAATTGGCAACCATTGATTAATTGTCCGAAATTGTGTATAATAAGGGACGCTTTTTTCGTTTGAGGGTTTGGAAATGGAAAAAATAGATAGTTTAGATAGTTTGGAAAAAATTCAAGAAAAAATGAAAGTGTATGATTCACTTTTTATTAACATTAAGCAATTAGCCGTTCTTATTTTATTGGAGCGCAGTTGGATTTTAGAGGATGTAGAATTATATGAGGGTTTCTGTCATTTTCAAGAAATGGTGGAAGCCAGTGAAGGGGATTTACAGTGCTTTCGGGAGTACGTCTCTTTTTTAGAGAAAGGTTCTTCGAATTTTTTACTGGTCGATGTGGAAGACGAATTGGATCATTTGTCTGAAAATGTCATTCTAGAGGGAAGCTATCTTACGAATTTTATTCATTGGATGACGCTTCTTTCTTTATCGGAGTATAAAGGAAGAGAAGAAAGTCCAGAATTAGAAGATGCGTTGGTGGAAGTGATGGATAAAGAATTCCTTTGTTATCAACAGGTACGCATCAATCGCAAAGAAATTAAGAAAATGCAGAAAAAAAGGAGAGATATTTTTGAGTAAGATAAAAATATTTAGTTTAGGTGGATTAAATGAAAATGGAAAAAATATGTATGTAGTCAATGTCGATGAACATATTTTTGTTTTTGATAGTGGTTTAAAATATGATAATAGTAAAATTTTAGGAGTCGATTACGTTGTTCCGAATATTGATTATTTAATTGAAAACCAAGATAAAATTGAGGGAATTTTCCTTACACATGGACATGAGAGTAATATGGGAGGAATCAGTGATGTATTATTATCTCTTCCTGATTTACCAGTCTATGCGACCAAATATACGATGGAAATTGTGAAACGGGATTTGGCGGATGCGGAAATTACCAAGGCAAATTTGAAAGAGATTCGTCCTCATGTGAAATTAGAGTTTGGGGATTCTTTGTCTTTGTTTCCTATCAGTGTCACACATTCCATTCCGGATGCCGTATGTTATGTTTTGTATACGAAGGATGGAGCGATTTGTTATACGGGGGACTTCGTTTTTGATTCGACTGCTCAGGGACATTATAAGACGGATATTGGGAAACTTGCCTATGTTGGAAAGCAGGGAGTACTTTGTTTGTTAGGGGAGTCTTTTTATGCGGAAAAACAAGGGCATACTTCTCCTAATAACCGAATCAGTGGGTTTATCAGAGAAGTTTTAAATCATAATGAGAATCGAATTATTGCGACGATTTTACCAGCCCATATCTATCGAGTTCAAGAAATTTTTAACGAAGTAATGAGAACCAAACGAAAGATTGTTGTCATGGGAAAACGTCTTCAAGATTTGATACAGAAATCGATGGAAATGAAGTATTTGACAATGGATAAAGAACGAATTGGCGATTTGTCGAATTTGAATGATAAGGGAGTCGTTGTGCTTATTTCTGACGAGAAAGAAAAACCATTTGCGAATCTAGAACGGGTCGTTAAGGGATTTGATCGCTATATTAAATTGAAAGACACGGATACGATTTTTATTACGGAACCTAGTTACGAAGGAATCGAAAAACGATTGGCGATGGTGATGGATGATATCGCTCGGGCGAATGTCAATGTCGTTTGTCTATCGAGTAAGAAACATTTGCTTCATCATGCTTCAC
This sequence comes from uncultured Bacilli bacterium, assembly GCA_947623825.1. Taxonomy (GTDB): domain Bacteria; phylum Bacillota_I; class Bacilli_A; order RF39; family UBA660; genus Alloscybalousia. The sequence goes on along the minus strand of CANQHQ010000045.1, from coordinate 3,820 downwards.
GAGAAGATTTGATGTTAATGATTAATTTAATGAATCCGAAATATTATTTTCCGGTAAAGGGAGAGTATCGTCATCAATATATGAATGCGACGATTGCGGAAGAGTTAGGAATTCCGAAAGAGAATATTCTATTAAAACAAAATGGAGATGTCGTTGAGTTTGATGATGGCGTTTTAGTCGATACGAAGGAACATATCCCAGTCGGTGATATTTTAGTCGATGGAAAAAATACGGGAGATATTGGGGAACTCGTGTTAAAAGACCGAGAAATGTTAGGAGAAAATGGAATCGTTATTATTAGTGCGACTCTCGATAAAGGAACGAAAGAAATTTTGGCAGGACCGGAAATCTTAACAAAAGGGTTTATTCATGTGAAAGAGCATCAAGATGTAATCGAAGAAACCAAACGAATTTCTACAGAGATTATTCAAGAAAATATCAATGAAGAGCAACATCGTGTCGACTATACTAAGATTAAAAATGATGTGAGAGATTCTTTAGGAAAATACTATTATAAAGAAACAGAGTGTAGACCCATGATTATTACGGTCATTCAGGAAGTTTAATGAGCGAGGAAAAGTATGAAAGAACAAGAAATTCAAGAAATGTGTCCTGTGGTGAAGGAAGGATATTTCTCTTATGAGAAAAAGAAGTATGCCGTCTTTCGTTCTTCTCTAGAAAAAGGGGAATACTATTTATTTGAAGTAAAGGAAGAAGAGTATCTTCCCGTTTCCAGTCGTATTTATCGCGATATGGATTCTGTCTTATCTTTGCTTTCTTTTGGATTACAAGAAGAAAAGCCAAAACAAAAGAAGAAACAAATTTAAAAATAAAGAAATTTTTTCAGGGTTTCTCAGACTATTGGCAAAGTCAATGGTCTTTTTTTTTGTCTCTTTTTTTCTTTTTGAATAAGAATGAGGTGGATGGAAAGAATAAAAAAGAAGACTCGTTTATGATTCTGAGGAAGAGGGTTAAAAATGAGAAAGAGGAGCCAGAAAAGAAAATCCGAAGTGAAAAATACGAAATACCAAGAAAAGAAGATATGGACGCAAAGAACTCTTTTTTTTCTTCTTTTTTGTCTTTTCTTTCTTTTGGGTGTCGTGATTTATCAAAATGAAAAAGGGGGAAACTATTTTGTTGAGGGAAAAGAGGATTCTTTTTCTTCTTTGGTAGAAACGAAGAGAAGTACTCCTTTGTATCAGAAAGCAAATGGTGTTTATCAAGCTGTAGGGACTGTTGGTGAAAAGGTGACGATTCCGTTAGAAGAGAGTTATGTTCATGAAGAACGTTATTTTCCTATTCGCGATACGGAGTACTATGTTGATTCTCATGCCGTGAGAAATTCTTTTGTTCTTCCTTCTACTTTGGATTCTTTTGTTATTACGAAACAGATTACTACGCAACCGACTATTTTATATCAGAACGAAGAGGTTGCTTTTGCGATGGAGGATTCTCATACATTCGATGTTTTGTGGGAAAAAGATGGTGTCTATGAAGTCGCTTATTTGGGAAATCTTTACGAGGTGCGAGAATTTGCGACGGTTGTCGAGAAAGAGACCGAACCACTTCTTACGCAATTGCCTGTTTTTCGTTTTTCGAGTGATTTATCTTCTTCTAAGAGGAAAGAAATTTTGTCTTACTTTCAAGAATTGGGATATCAGTCCATCAACAAACATCAATTTGAAATTTGGGTTCATCAAGAGGGAGCCCTTCCTCAAAAAAGTCTTTTTCTAATTGGCGATGATTCTTCGATTTTGGAAGATTCCTCTTTTTATCTAGAAGAAGAAGTCGATCTTTCCCAATTTCCTTTTGGGGATCGACCAGTGCGTCCACTAGACGAATCTTATTCTGCTTATGAACTTACCAATACCACTTCTTTAGAGCGATTACGGGATATGTTGGAAGGAAGAAAAGAAATTCCAGAAGGAGAAGAAGCAGAAGAAATTGCTGTTTTAAATTATCACTTTTTTTATGATCCTCGCACGGAAACCTGTAATGAATCGATTTGTCTTCCATTAGATAATTTTAGAGAACAACTCGACTATTTGCGGGATCAGGGATATCATACGTTAACGATGCAGGAGTTTTATGATTGGAAAGAAGGAAACATTCGTTTACCAAAAAAATCTCTTCTTATAACCGTCGATGATGGGGCAGCGGGAACGAGTACATATTTACCTCAACTCTTAAATGAGTACCAGATGCATGCTTCTTTGTTTTTAATTACTGGTTGGTGGGAAAGGTCGAATTATGAAACTTCTGACTATTTAGAAATTTATTCTCATGGAGACGAACTTCATCACGATTCTTTTTGTAATGATCAAGGGTGTGGATATAAAGCGCAACTTCTTTCGAAAGAGGAATTGGTGGCAGACTTAAATACTTCTTTTTCGAAACTTTCCAGTCGCTTGGCTTTTTGTTATCCTTTTTATAGGACGAGTCCTGCTTTAGAAGAGGCTTTACGAGAGACGGGTGTTTCTTTGGCTTTTGTCGGAGGAAATCGCAAGGTGAAGCGTACCGATTCTAATTATTATCTTCCGAGATATGTGGTTTATAAGTCTACGAGTCTTTCTTCTTTTATTCAAATGATTTCTTAAATGGATCATTTGATTTTTTTTGCTTGTTTTTTCTTGCCTTTCCTGTTATAATAGGTGGCAATTTCAGTCAGGGGGGATTTTGTATGATGAAATTAAGAAACTTTCGGTATTGTGCTGGTACCATTGGTTTGGCTTCTTTTCTTGCTTTTCCTAGTTATGTGGAAGCTAGTTATACGCCTAAGATAGAGCCAACCAAAATCACGATGACTTCTTTTTCTCCTCTTGCTATGTCAGATTTTGATTTTTCTTCTTATCTTGGAGAAATCACAGAAGAAGAAGTAAAGGCTTTTGAAGAGAAAATTTTGCAGGCAAGAAAGGCAGATTATGAAAACTTTCAGTTACGGTTTGAACCAAATTCAATGGAAGTTATCCAAGGAAAAGTAGGGGAGTTTGTTCTTTATTTATCGCAACTTTTAGAAAATCCAAAGGACGCTACTACTTGGTCAGAAAAATGTTTTGTGGATTTTTTGGAAGAAAAAGAGAACGAATGTAAGGATGCGATGCCTGGTTTGAGTCCTAGTGTATACGAGAAACAAATGGATGGCATTCTAAAACAATTGGCAGTTGGATATTATATCAATTTAAATTACGATGTGTTGGACGATGAGACATTGATGGAATTAAATCGGGAATATCATCTTGTCGAGGAAGAAAATCCAACGAAAAATGCGATTTTATACTATGCGACGAAACATTATGTCTTCTTTGACATTTCACCACTCAAAGAAATGCTTGCGAATGAACAAGATTATCGTGCTTTTGAATTTATCGAAAAGAAAGAAAGAAGAGAAGATCCATTCCTTTTACCAGAAACTTTTGAAGAACGTTGTAAGGATTTCGCTCTTTCTTCGGTTGTTTTGAAAAGTTTTCAATCCGATATGCGTGGTTCTGGCTTTTCTTGCCATCGTTATCTTCTAGGGTCGTTGGTTGCGGAATATCGGGATCATTTAGAAGAGGAGACCATCGAGTTCGTTGGATTCGATATCGATTCTCTTTTAGCGACACGGGGAACTTCTTTTGATGTTTCTGTCTTTTATCAAAATGAATTGATTGAAAAAGATTCTTCTCTTTGTAGAGTAGAAGAGGACAAGCCGGAAGTTCTTGAGAAGAAATTCTAAAGGAAGTGAAAAACCTAGAAATTCTAGGTTTTTTGTTGTGCGCCGTGCATGGCGTATATCTAGTTGATGAAAGTTCAATACACGCGTAGGTATCAACGAAGTGTT
>CANQHQ010000044.1 GCA_947623825.1 uncultured Bacilli bacterium | reverse complement strand
CAATCATAATAAAAAGAAGTGTAATATTCAATCACATTTCTGTAATTAATTATTACACTTTTATAGTACCAAAAGAAGCAGAACACCTGCTCCCATGGTTTTTCTTCTATTTTATCGTTTATGCCATAAAATTCGAACGGTATAGAAAAGAAAGACAATAAATAAGATGACATAAACCCACATCAAGATAGTAGAAAAAATACCATCCGTATATTTATAAATAATCGACGGAATACTTTCTGGAAAATAAGTACGAATAAAACGACTGACTTCTTCTATCCCTAAATGATCGCGAATAAAAGTTAAAATTCGAAAAAAGATATCGAGAGATGCGACAAAATAAACAGATCCAGAAAGACTTCGGAAAAAACAAACACCTGCTACAATTAAAATGACTAATAAGAATACATCAAAACCCATACTACTCACACCTTACCTATCCTCTATAAGGATATCACATCTTCTTTATATCCGCAAGAAAAAGGAAAGAAGGAAAGTGTCAAAAAAAGCCAACTTTCTCGCTAGAAAAAAAGTTGGTTTTTTCTTTCTCTTTCCAGAGTCGTACTTTCTCCATGACCAGGAAAAAGTTGATAATTTTCTTTTTCTTCCCACAATCGTTGAAGACTTTGACGCATTTCTTTCATCGAACCTCCCTCCAAATCAGTACGGCCAATCGAAGAAGCGAAAACAAAATCTCCGACAAACATCCATTTTTCTTTCGGAAAAATAAAGCGAATTGAATCTTTAGAATGTCCAGGATTTCGTTTTACCTCAAAATGAAATGGACCTACGTCATAAGTTTTTTCCTCACAAGTAAAAAAATCGTAGACCGGAACGGAATATTTTTTTCTTAAAGGTTCTAACGCCCCCACATGATCAAAATGATGATGGGTAATTAAAATTCCCTCTACTTTATAATCCTGAATCGCTTGTTCAATCCGTTCCCATTCGTCTCCCGGATCGACAATCAAGCAAGAAGAAGAATCGATAATGAGATAACAATTTTCTTCTAAATCTCCAACCACTACTTTTTGAACTTTCATATTTACCTCTTTTTTATTTTTATTTTTTCTGACTCTGTAATCGATAATTCTATACCCTTGAATTCTTCAATAGAATCTTTTCTTTCTCGAGAAAGATATAAATCCCGAACGATTCTTCCTTCTTTTAAAAACTGTTTTTCAATGAAAACATAACTAGCCTTCTCCACGAAAAATTCGTGTCTCTGGATTCGAGAATACGCTTGATAATCTGAATCAAAAAAGGAAGGATTCTTATCCACCCAAACGCTTCCTTCCTGTATTTCTCCATCGGTAAGAAGGGTACCTGTCAATACTTCCTCTTTCGTAAAAAGAAAAAACTTAGGAAATAATCCCTGAAGATAAGCATCCAAATCATAAAAATGATGAATTTCTAAATTCTTAATTTTTGGTTTCCAATCCAACTCTATTTTCTGCATACATGCTCCTTTCCTGTCCTTTCATCCTATAACAAGAAAAGAGAATGATTTGTCGAAAAAAGAAGAAGACATCAAATTTTTTCTTGTTTTTTCTCCTCTCGTTCTCTCTGAGAATAAATACATCCACAATAATCCTGGCGATAAAGTCCATACTGTTTCGATAATTCAATACTGCGACCATATCCATTTTTCTTTTTGAAATCAGCGTATAGATAGGAAACCCCATATTTTTTTTCTAACTCTTGACCGATTTCATTTAGAACTTGGCTATTTTTATAAGGACTAATCGAAAGCGTCGTTCCAAAATAATCGAATCCTTCTTTCTGCGCAAGACGAGCCGTTTCTTCTAAACGCAAACGATAACATCGAAAACAACGTTCGCCACCTTCTTTTTCTTGTTCATATCCACGAATGGCCTCAAAAAATTCTTGTGGATAATAGCGTCCAGGAAGAACCGAGATATCTCCCGGAAGTTGCGAAACCAATCGTTCGACTTCCGCAAGTCGTTTTTCGTACTCCTCTTTCTTTGAAATATTAGGATTATAATAAAGAATCGTAATCTGAAAAAAACGACCAATTCTTTCTAAAACAGCACTGGAACAAGGCGCACAACAAGCCTGCAACAAAAGACGAGGTTGGGGTTTCTTTTCGACTTCTTTCAATATGGCTTCCATCTCTAAATCATAATTCTTCTTCATGTTCTTCCTCATCTAATACAAACATTTTCGAAACGGCTGATTTTGCCACCATCATCATAACATTTCGTTCGATACGAATATCGAATTCATTCGTTTCATCCGGAAATTCTTCCCCATCCAAACACCACGGTTTTTTTAATTTATCGTGAAATTGAATCGTCAAATGATCCGTCTTATGAAAATAAAATCCTGGTACTTTCGTAATATCGTTCAAGCGTAAATAAATCAAACTCCGTACAATATCTTTTTTGCGACGTAAATTACAAAAAACAACTTCAAAAAGATGATCATCTAATTTGACATTACGATAAAAATGAGAAATACCCGCAATACGATTGGCATTCGATACTAGCGCAAAGGAATAAAGTCCATGATACTTTTCTCCATTTACTTCATAAGTCAATTCATATAATGGAGTTTTTCTTTGAAAGAAATCTCGAACACCTTGAAATAAATAAGCCATACGACCGAGACGTTTCTTCATATTACGAGTGGTCTCGTAGGGAACATCCATAAACTTTCCAAAGCCTCCGGAATAGACAAAAGGATGACCATTGATAACGCAAATATCTATCCCTTTTACGACACCAGATAAAATCCATTCTAGATTTCGTTCAGGATTTTTTCCTAACCCAAAAAGTGCCCCAATATCATTGGTAGTCCCATACGGTAAATGAGAAAGAATCAATCGTTTTTTTCTTTCAAAATTACCGGTAACAGCCTCGTTAAAAGTACCATCTCCCCCTACCGATACAACCAAATCAATGGTATCAGGTAAGTCACGAACAATCTCTCGGGCATGATTAGGATATTGGGTCTTATACATAGTTGGCTCGTAACCATATTTTTTAAAAAGAGAAAGAAAACGCTCGTACTCCATTTCTCTTTTTTTTCGATTTCCTCTACTCTTTCCACTATGCGGATTGATGATAAGTACTGCCTGTTTCATCCTTCCATCCTTTCCGAATAGACGATCTATTCACTCATATTATGATAAACATCTTGTACATCGTCAAGATCTTCTAACGTAGCGACCAAAGCCTCAACTTTTTCTCTTGTTTCTTCATCCTCAATTTCAATCAAATTATTCGCTACAAAAGTAATCTCACTCGTAATAAAATCCGTGACACCCATTCCTTCGACTGCTTCTTTCACTTCCAAAAAGGTATCTGGAGTCGTATAAATCTCATACGTATCTTCATTCGTAATCATATCGAGTGCTCCATGATCTAATACCGTCATCATCAACTCTTCTTCTTCCACGGTTTTTTCAATAACAATGACTCCTTTTCTCTCAAATAGATAACTGACACTTCCATCTGTACCTAAATTTCCTCCTCGTTTGGTAAAAGAAGAACGTACCAAAGAAGCGGTTCGATTTCGATTATCCGTTAAACAATCAACCATAATCGCAATTCCAGAAGGACCATATCCTTCATAACGAACGTTTTCAAAATCTTCTCCACCAGAAGTTCCTACTGCCTTATCAATCGCTTTTTGAATATTTTCTTTTGGCATATTCTGACTACGACATTTTTCAACCACCATACGTAAAGATGGATTCGCCGCTGGATCTCCATTGGTCCCCCTCGCCGCTACATAAATTTCTTTGGCTAATTTTTGAAATACTTTTCCCCTTTCTGCATCTACCAAACCTTTTTTACGATGAATGGTTGCCCACTTTGAATGTCCACTCACACAAATCACTCCTTATTTCAATTTATTTTATCTCATCTAAAGACAGTACTATGTTACCACAAAAAACAAAAAATGGGAAGAGAAGAAAAAAGAAGAAGGAAACTTCTTCTAAGACACAAGAAACTGAATAATAACTGGCCCCATGACCAACAACAATAAAATCGGAACAAATAATAAAACGGACGCAACGCTGACACGAATCGGCATCTTATTGATTCTTTCCTTCACTTCCAAGACACGCATTTCTCGAATATAACCTACTTGCTTCCGAAGAATATCAATGACACTATTTCCGTAAACATTCGATTGACGTAAATTCAAAATCACGTTCGCTACGGCCGTCGAAGGCATCCGTGTTTTCACCGCACGAAGAGACTCCCCTAATCCTTTTCCGTAAGAGACATCCTCCAACACTTTTTCAAATTCAAGAGAAAGTTCCCCTTTACAATTCTTAGTTGTAATCGTCAACGCATCAAATAAATTACTCCCAGATTCCAAAGACAACATCAAAATTTCAAAGAAAGCAATAGCCTCTTTTTCCAAACGAACACGTCTTTTTTCAATACGATAATCCAAATATACTTTGGGAAACAAATAAATATAAAGTCCTAAAATAACCACAATCGAAAGAAAATTTTCATAGTCAAGAAGGATAAAAAGAAGAAATAACCCTAAAGAAGATAGAATCCAAGTATTCAAAAAATTGTAAACCGATACGGGATGCGAAACCCCCAATAAAAGACATTTCTTTTCGTATTTCTCAAGAGTTTTTTTTCGATAAATCTTATTTTCAATTCGTCCAGTCTCCATTTGGGCACCTCCTAATCATCGATTTTCATAATTTGTCGAATCACAAGAATATAAATGATATATAAAGTAAGAATCAAAAGTAATAAAACCACCCCAATCGGTGTCGTTAAGAAGACACTAAAGAAGGAAGGATTTAAGAATAAAAGAAAGAGAGCAATGAGAAAAGGCATCGCTACTAAAATCTTAAAGATAGCAGACGAAGAAGAAGTAGCGGATTTCATTTCTTGGCGAAGTCTTTTCCGAGCTAAGAAGTTATCTTCAATTGATCGAAAGATAGCTAAAATGTCCCCTCCTGTACGATTCATAATAATTAAAGAAGTCGTCATATAATGCACTTCTTCGACCGGACATCGTTCATAAAAACGATGAAGAACGGTTTCAAAATCCAATCCATACTGCAAATCTTTAATAATTTGGTCAAATTCTTCTCCCAAAGGTCCTTGAATTTCTAACGACGCAATATGTAATACCTGACTAATACTCATACCTGCCTGAAAAGAATTTCCCATAACGGTAATCGCTCTCCATAAATCTTCTTCGACGCGGTGAATCCGATTCTTTCTTTGATATTCCCAATAAAAATCAGGAAGTAAAAAGCCGAAAAGAAAGGTAGCGATAACCCAAATCCAAGAAAACAAAAAGATAGACAACAAACTACCGATTACGTAGAAAAGACAAGAAACAACCGCCAAAAAAAACTTAGTTGTAACATAATCCATCGCCAAACGAAGATCTTTTTCTCGAAGATAAGAAACATACCGTTCACTATATTTTCGAAAGAAAGAATATTTAGACAAAAAGCGAGAAGTCGTTTTCTTCCAATGATGAAGTTTTCGTTCTAAATCGTCGATAATAGACAAATCACTATCTTCTTCTGGCTCAATAGTATAAGAATCGATTCGTTTTAAGTAAAAGGAGGTACACAAAATCCGATAAATCACAATGCCTATTCCAAGAAAAAGAATCACTAAAAAAATAGCCACAACCCAAAAGGTTGGATTCATCGTTCTTAACATAGACACACCTTCTTTCCTTAGATACTAATTATTTTTCTTTTTCTTTCTCGCACAAATGGGTTCAAAAATATCATCAATAGAGGTAACTCCACTATTTTGAATTCGCTCAAAAACCCGAGGAACATAATCGTAAAGGACAAATTCTCCATCGACCTCTCCGTTAGGAGTAAGTCCCTTCTTTCGGAACGCAAAAATCTCTTGTAACTGAATTTCTCCATCTTTCATATCTAATACTTCCGAGATACTAGTAATTTTTCGACGACCATCACTCAATCGTTCCACTCCGACAATCAAATGAACGGCATGTTGAATATATTCGCGAATAGCACGAACAGGAATTTCCATTTCGCCCATCAAAACCATCGTCTCTAATCGATGTAATGCATCGATTGGTCCGTTCGCATGTAACGTCGTAATACTTCCATCATGACCTGTATTCATGGCCTGTAACATATCGAACGCTTCTTTACCACGAACTTCTCCCACAATAATACGATCCGGTCTCATACGAAGAGAATTCCGCACCAAATCACGAATGGTTACTTCTTTTCCATTTTCATAATTGGTATTTCGTGTTTCTAGAGGAATCACATGGGGTTGTTTTAGATTCAACTCGGCGGCATCCTCAATGGTAATGACCCGTTCATCTTCCTGAATAAAGTTAGAAAGAACATTCAAAATCGTCGTTTTACCACTACCGGTCCCACCACAAACGATAATATTTAATTTCGAAAGAACGGCAGCCTCTAGAAAACGAGCCATGTACGGAGTCAACGTACCGGAACGCAATAAATCATCGATAGAATCCAAATCATCGCTAAACTTACGAATCGTTAATACCGGTCCCTTCAAACTAAGAGGAGGTAAAATCGCATTAATTCTCGAACCATCTGGTAAATGAGAATCCACCATAGGATTCGATGCATCAATGGTTCTTCCTAATGGTTGAATCATTCTTTGAATCGTTCGTAAAATATGCGTTTCATTGATGAAAGAAATCGTATCATCCTTGACAATCTTTCCATCAATTTCAATATAGACTTCATTCGGTCCATTGACCATAATTTCTGTGACGTTTTTATCGTCTAACAATTCAGTAATCGGACCATTCCCATGAATTTCATTTTCGATTAAATTAAAAATATATTCTCTTTCTAAATTCGATAAATCGTATCCTTCCAAAGCCATATCAATTTCTCTACTGACATATTCTTCGAAAGGAATATCTTCCGAAATTTTATTATCGATAATATTTTCAAGAATCCGTACCCGTAACTTTTCTAGTAATTCTTTATCTCTAAAAATATCATAATCTTTCGGAATTTCATAAGACTTAGGCAACGTCGGAGTATCAAAGTCAAATTCTTCCATCAATGTCTTTTTTGCCATTTTTTACTCCTCCTTTATAAAATCTTTCGCCATCAACAAATATTTTTTATCTTCTTTCTGATATTTCTTATCTTTCCAAATGTTTTCCAAAGTCACAACTTGTCCTTCTAAGAAATAACTGGTCATATTTTTGATATAACTAGCGGAAGTAATCGTATAATCGATATTCGCTCCAATCATCGTCCGCATATCAAAATGATTAAAATACTTTTCTCCTGGAAGACTTTCATTCAACACCACACGTACATTCTCTTTTTCGGCATCCTTCATAATTCCCATAAAGTTCTTACTGTTTTTTAAATCCATAAAATTATTCGTAAACATATAAACAATGGTATCCGAAGCATCATAAATAGAAACATTTAATTTCGAAAAACCATGACTAGTATCGATGAGAATCACATCGTAATCTCGACAAACGGTATCAAATAGAACAGGAAGGAATCCTAAATCTAACTTAGTTGTCTGCCTTGGATCTTTAGGACAAGAAAGAATGTCCATTCCATTTTTGGCATGAATCACGTAATCTTCAAAATTCTTATACCGATTAAACATTAAATCTTCAATAAAATGATAAATAGTCTTCGATACACGAACATTTAACGATAAAGCCAAAGATCCTCCACTTAAATCAAAATCAATGAGTAGAACTTTCTTTTCCATTCGCCGATAAATACCTGCCAAATTTAGAAGAAAAGTACTCTTCCCCACTCCTCCTTTACACGAGGTAATGGTCACAATTTTTCCTTTTCCGTTTTTCATTTTTTCACCCCTCTGAAACACAATGTACCATGACAGACAATTTCCTTTTTTTTCCAAAGAAAACAGTCACGACTTCTTTTTCTAATACAACAGTTCCTTTTTCATTCTCTTTCTTCATCTTTATCGATGAAATCGATGCATCATTTTGATAAGCAAGTTCTTCTAATCGTTTTGTATCTTTTCCTTCTAACACGGAAGGACATAAAAGAGAGGCCACATTTTCTAATTTTTCTCTCTCGTAAAAAACCATTCCATACCCAATGAGCGCAAAAAGAAAAGCGCACAAGAAAGGAAGAAGAATCACAAAAGCAACTAAAACTTGTCCTTTAGTTTGCATCCGACTGGTCCAGTTCCTCTTCATATGGAATCGTCCTTTCTATTCGAATCACATAAGGCTTTCCCAAAATGCGATGAAGTCCGGGAGTAAGAAAAGAAAATTCCATCTCTACGCCAACTTGTGCATAATCACTAAAAAAATTGGTTTCTAAAGTAGCCTCTTTTCCCTCCCGATTTAATAGAGAAAGTGCCTCATCATAATTGTGATTTTTCTCATAGACGAGAAGCACTTCATGAAAGCGATTTTCTAAAGACATTTTTTCACAAAAAAGACGACCAAAATCAATGATGGCAAAAAGAATCAACATCAATACTGGTAGTAACATCACAAATTCAATTAACGCTTGGCCCTTATTCTTTTCTTTCACCTCATGCCACCCCTATTATGAAACCATTATATCATGAAATGACCTAGAGAAAAACAAAAAAAAGAAACTTTTCAGTTCTTTTCTTAATCAAAAATATCTTTGACGGGATCCCCACAGGAAGCCTTCCCCGGTTTTTTTCCTGGAAGATACTCCAATCCCGCAGCAGCACAAGAAGATTTCGTAATGGAATCCATCAAATATCCCCCAAAAATTTTGACAATTCCCACAATCACCATTGAGATTAACGCGATAATTAGTACATACTCCACCAAGGCTTGGCCTTTCTGATTCGTTCTCATGTTCCTTACCTACCTTACTATACCTAGTGTATAAAAATATGATTCATTTGTCAATTGTCTTTTTTCCATGTATACTAAAGATAGGTGATTAAAAAATGAAAATCAAAAAGAACGATTGCGAGATAGAAATCGAATCCTGTACGACCTTTTGGAGTCGCTGGAAAGGTTTTATGTTTCAAAAAGAAAAGATAACCACCGGAAAAGTTTTTCCTCATTGTAACTCGATTCATACCTTCTTTATGAAGCAAAAAATAGATATTCTTCTCTGTGATAAAGAAAATAGAGTCAAAAAAAAGTATGAAAATTTTCCTAAAAATAAAGTCTTACTTCCTAAAAAAGGAGTGGTCACAATCATTGAACTTCCAGTAGGAACAAGCCAACATTTTGAGATAGGAGAACCAATCCATTTCCAATAAGTTTGCCATAAAAAAAACTTCTAAAATCTAGAAGTCTTTTTCATTTTTTAAATTAAATCTCGAAAAACAATCGTCCGTTCGACGATGCGTTTGACATCTCTTTCATTAAACGGTTTATTCAATACATCGACAATGGGATATTGGAAGGCCCGTTCAATCATTTCTTTACTTCCCTCTCCGGTAATAATCGAAACCGGAATCTTTAAGAAAAGATTGTTTTCTTTAAAATAATCCAATACCGCAAATCCATCGACATTTGGCATATTCAAATCTAACAACATTCCCACAAGTTTATGATTGTTGAGATTTTCTTGAACAATGGATAAAGCCTCTTTTCCATCATTCGCAACCAACACTTCATAGGTATCATTAAAGATTTTCTGAATAAAGTTCCGAACGATATTAGAATCATCTACCACCAAAATCGTCATATCTTTTACTTCTTTTGGTGCCTCTTCTGTTTGAGGTACGGATACTTTCTCTCCAAGATACTCTTGGGCAATACGAATGGCCTCTTCCGTTGCTTTCAATAACTCAGGAAAGTGTTCTGTTACATAATACATATCATTCGCTTTACTCTGTAATTCATGTTGATAAGCAAGTTCTGCCAATTGTTCAAATCCAAAATATCTAGCATCACTTTTAAGCGAATGAACCAAAATCGCATAATTAGCCATATCTGACGTTTCTTTATAAGCTTGAATCTTTTTAATTTTTTCTGGAACGTCTGCCAAAAAATCATGAAGAGTATCGTTATAGGTTTCTATATCTCCAAACAATTCAAGACTTTTTTCTATATTCACTCCATGATTCACCAAAAAACTTTTATCTTTCATATCCTCACATCCTATTCTCAACACGAGTATAGCACATCTAATAAAAGATTTCTAGTTTTTTACAAAGAAAAAAGTAAGTTTTGATTAAAAGCCTTTATTTAAAGGCATATATGCAAAACTTCATATATAATTTACTACCAATTTACTACTTTAGAAAAAGTTTTGATAAAGAGTCTTGATATGCTAATATTATCTAACATATTTTAAAGAAACGATGGAAAAGTCGTTTTTTTATTTTTCGATATATGTTATAATCTATGTGAAGATATGGAGGAAATTATGAGAATAATAGAAGTTGGAAAAGTTTTTGACGAAAATATGCCACAATTTAATGGCACACAATTAGGATTATTCGGCAATGGGTTAAGTTTAATTATATCATTACAAAATTGCCATGAAGACATAATAAAAGATGTCAATAAGGGCGAGTTTGAACTTGCACTTACTATAAAAGATGGACTAATGTTTTTCTTGTTTAGATTAAATAGTATAGGTTGGGCAGACGCACCATTTACATTAAAATATTATGATAATTTTGATACTGAAAATTTTGATTATACAAAAATAAAAGTATTTCTTGTTGACGCTAACAATGGAATATTAAAAGCCATGTGTACAATATGTCCCAATGATAAATTTCAAGAGGAATTAAAAAAAGAATTTAAAAGACAAAATAACGAAGATAATTTCAACGATTATGAATATAATCAAAAAATGCAAGAAATTTATAATAAATATAGTTCCGAAGATTTACTTAAATTTAGCGTCGTAAAAAGTGGTGTTAGTTCTATATCAACGGAAACAATGATTTGCTCTTAAAATAAAAAACGGTTAGCATAATACTAATCGTTTTCTTTTTTGCCTTTGAACTCTTTATTTTTAAGATTATCTAGGGCATATCTTATACATTGATTTATT
>CANQHQ010000043.1 GCA_947623825.1 uncultured Bacilli bacterium | reverse complement strand
AAAAATCTCTCAATTCCTTATAAACAAAGGGATTGGGAGATTTTACTCTTTCAAAACTGATAAATTCAAGATTATATCGTATTTTTTTTAAAATGGAAAGAGATAATTCAATAAAAAAATAGAAACCTTTCTTATAAAGAAAATGACCAAAACAAAGAGAACTTTGACCAAAGAAAAAACTCATGTTATAATAGCCATAATGTGAGGGAAAAAAATGAAAAAATGGAAATTACTTCCCATCCTAGTAGGACTACTCTTTTTAACAACAGGATGTGGAAAAAATTATTTAGTAGAAATCAATTACGACGAATATGAAAAATTAATCGAACAGAAAGAAACGTTTATTCTCGAAGTCATGCAGCAAGGATGTCCTTCTTGTAAAGAGTTTCGTCCAAAACTCAAAAAAGTAGCAGAACAGTATGGAATTGAAGTAAAATATATCGATATCTCCAAAGTACCAGAAGAAAAACAAAAGGTCATTGGAGCGAGTGAAACTCCAACTTTAATCTTCTATATTGAAGGAGAAGAAGAAACTACTTCTGCTCGATTGGTAGGAAATACCTCTGAAAAGAAAATTATTTCTAAATTCAAAGCAAGCGGTTTCATAAAGGAAGACGAAAAGCACTCGGAATGAGTGCTCAGACTGTTGACAAAGTAAAATTTGTTAATAGTCTTTTTATTTTGGAAGAAATGTATTATAATTAAATTGCGAGTCCACTTATTCTCGACAAATAAGTTATCATGACTCGCTTTTATTATGCAAAAATGTTATAATAAAAGTGTCGAGGATAGGAAGTGAAAAAATGATAACGATAAATAAAAATATTCAAAGTGAAATCTTAATGACTACAATGGAAGAACTAGTCCCAGAGGATAGTTTGTTTCGGAAGATAGACAAGTATATAGATTTCACTTTTATTTATGAAGAAGTGAAAGGCTTATATTGTGAAAACAATGGACGACCAAGTATTGATCCAGTGGTATTGTTTAAGTTGGTGTTTATACAAGCAATAGAAGGAATAAAATCAATGAGACAAACATGCAAGAAAATAAAAGTAGATGCAGAATATAGATGGTTTTTAGGAATACCCTTTGGAGAAGAAACACCACATTTCTCAACGTTTAGTAAAAATTATGAAAGAAGATTTAAAGGAACAGAAGTGTTTGAAAATATATTTATAAACATAGTAAATCAAGCAAAGAAATATGGGATGTTGAACGATGAGTTTTTTATGGATTCAACACATAGAAAAGCAAACGCAAATAAGAATAAATATGAGGATGTAATAGTAAAAGAAATAAAGAAAAGAAGAAAAGATTTGGAAGAAGAAATCAATGAAGAAAGAAAAAGAATAGGAAAAAAAGAATTTGAATATAAAGATGAAGAGGAAGAAAAACATATAAAAGTAAGCAAAACAGACAAGGAAAGTGGATATTATCATAGGGATAATAAAGAAAAAGGATTTATGTATTTAGAACATAGAACAGTAAATGGAAAATGTAATATAATAACGGATGCCTATGTAACAAAAGGAAATATACATGATTCAGTAGTATGTGAAGATAGACTAGAATATCAAAAAAATAAATTAAATTTAGGAATAAGAAAAGTTGGTTTAGATTCAGGATATGACAACTATGATATAAAAAAGTATTTTGAAGATAATAAAATATTTGGAGTAATACAATATAGAAGTTATGGACAAGGAAAGACAGAAATAAGGAAATGGCAATTTAAATATATGAGAAAAGAAGATGCATATATATGTCCTAAAACAGGAATAGTTTTACCATATAGAAACATAGACAAAAATGGATATAAACAATATTATGATAGAAAGCAATGTGAAGGATGTCCATATAAGAAAAAATGTTGTGGAAAAAACAAATTTAGAACTCTACGAAGATTTATAAATGAAGAAATAAATGAAAGAGCAAGAACAAGAAGATTAAGCGACGAAGGAAAAGAATTATTTAAAAAAAGAAAAACGACAGTAGAAAGAAGTTTTGGAGATTCAAAACAAAATCATGGATATAGATTTACGTTATATAAGGGTGTAAAAAAGAATCAAGCTTATACACACTTGATTTGTGCTGCCCAAAATATGAAAAACATAGCAATAAAGCAAGATAAAGTAGATAGAATATCACTACATTCTTCTAATTTATTAGAAAAAATAACCCAAAATATTAAAAAAATTATCAAACTTCAATTTTTTAAAATTGCATAAGAAAACCTCTAGAAAAAATCTAGGGGTTTGTCTACACTCTGAGCACTCGGAATGAGTGCTTTATTTTTGATTTGTAGAGTTAGAAGTCTTTTCTGATACAGATTGTTTTTCAAAATATGCTTCCAAAGAAGAATCTCTTTCGACGTACATCGGTCCACGATAATTCTTTTCAATTTTTTGAAATAAGCCAATCATTTTTTCAAAAAAAGAAAGAGAAAAAGGAACAGGTTGTCCACTCGTAAGAAGAACCATATACCTTGGAATCAACCGATTATATTGAAGATTCATCGAAGCAATTTGGGTAGCATTATCAAATCGGTAACGAATATCTTTCTTCTGCATCTGCGTAACGTAATAATCGATATCAAAGGCTTCTCGAATCATTCTTCGTTGAGCATAAAAAGCACCTTCATCAACCGAACCAACATTATATAAACGAGGATAGGCACCCGACATACAAGAAATGTAAATCTCCTTGAAAGCCTCTCCTGCCTCTTCACTATCAGCAAAATACTGAGCTAGTCCCTCTTTTCGCAATTCAACCATTTTCTTTACCAAGCGAATCGCTTCTGATAAAGGACCATTCGGAACAACCGTCGATCCACTTTTTACAACAAACTCCCCTAAAGTTAAAAGACAGGATAAAATCTCCTTCATATTGGGTTCTGTTACCTCTTTATTACTTTCTATTTCATCAATGATGACACGGACTTCATCCGTAAAAGATACAACTTCATAATCGGGATATCTCATTGTGCATCACCTCTATTTTCTCCATTATAACACAAGAAAGAAGAAACGACAAAAAAAAGAAAGAGTCAATCTCTTTCTAAATAGTCTTTTCCTTTATGAGGTTCTTCACGAAGTAAAGTTCCAAAATTCTGTTGACGCAATACCTCGTAAGTACAAATCGCCACACAATTCGCTAGGTTCAAGGCACGGACGTTCTCGGTCATAGGAATTCTCATACAATGTTGTAAATCCTGTTTCAAAATTTCTTTAGGAATCCCTGTGGATTCTTTTCCAAAAATAAGATAAATATCTCGACTAGAATCACTGTAGTCAAAACTGGTATGCGGTTGATGTCCATAGCGAGTAAAATAATAGTAATCGCCAGGATTCTTTTCTTTAAATTCCTCAAAATCATCATAAACGGCATACTCTAACTGATCAATATAATTGACTCCACTTCTACGAATACTCTTTTCATCCAATCGAAATCCAAGAGGTCGAATCAAATGAAGTTTGGAACCAGTCGCCACACAAGTACGCATAATATTTCCTGTATTTTGTGGAATTTCTGGTTGATACAAAACAATATGAATCATTGATTGGTCACCATATTTCGATCTAAGAATGCTTCGATAATAGAACTTTGATACTCCTCTCCTAATGGTACTTCTAAAATATCAGAAACGACGCCATTTTGAAAAACAACAATCGCTGGATATCGCTCCAAATCTGCATCATAAAATTTATTAAACTCTTTAAAGAAAGAACGTGCATCTCTTGCTTTCTCCAAATTTAAATACGTAATCGTATCTTGTAAATCCCGTTTACGAATAATCGCATTAAAATCAAGTTCAAACGTACGACAATCTGAATCACTAACCAAACCTACATAAATCACCGCATCCGGATTTTCACGAACGTAATTATAAATCTCTTTCGTATTAATTTCTTGAACCAACGTCTCACTAATCACAGAAGTTTTCAATTCATAATTCTGTTGATCCAAATACCATTTACGTAACACCAATACAACAAAAACAGTTACCAAAAGTAGACAAAAGAGTTTTACATAACCAGAAAAAATAGAACCTTGTTTCTCTTTTTCTTGTTCCTTTTTCATCCTATCACCATTCCTCTTCTATTATTCTATCATAAATCGATCAAATACTAAAGTTCCTTTCGAAGTTTTTTTATAATGGTCCGAACTTCTTCTTCCGTTTCATTCAGAAATTCAAAGCGAAAAGAACGAATTCCCATAGAAAAATAAGTTGACACTTCTCTTTCTATCGGTTGATAAAAGAAAACATGCGTAAGTTCCTTCTCTTGAACCAAAGGATACACTGCCCCATTGCGATCTTTTAAAGTATAATTTTTTCCATTCCGACATGTAGCGCAACTTCCTTTTTCCTTTCGAGGAACCAAATAAGAAAGAGGACAATATTTCATGACCATGGCTTCGATCCATCCATATAAAATCACTTCTACATTTGGCTTCTTCAAATAAGAAGAAAGAAGGGAGAAAACCTGAGAGGGCTGACACTCGATTGAAAGGGTTACTTTCTGAACCCCTCGTTCGAAAAGAAAATCTACCATACTTCGATTCGCAACGTTTAGATAATAATCACTAAAGACTTCGTTAGAAGATGTATAACATAAAGAACCCGTCTCTCCGATTAACAATCGTTCGTTCTCCATCGGAGGATGATGGGCTTTTACCCGACCTAATCGATAAAAGATAGGAAGCGTATTCTTATATTTTTGATAAAGAGAAAAATTAGGAGTATACAAATAGTCGATACCTAAAGAAACACAAGCCTGTAATTGTTCTTCCGTTCGAACTAAGGCAGAATACGTAAGTTTTTCAGCCAAGGGATAAGAAGAAAAAGAAGGTTTTTCTTGGAACGTCATCGGTCGAGAACTTTCCTCTCTTAGGTTCTGTAATTCCAAAAGGGCATCCCTTCGTAATGCATTCAAAGAAGCAATCGGTAAAAAGAGAGAATCCTCCATCACAAGATCGATAGAAGTGACTACGAATGGTGTATTTCCCGTCTTCGATAACTGTTGTTCCACCCGTTCTTTCGAAGTAGGAGCCTTTTCCGCCAAAGAAACAAAATCTCCCTTTTTGGTTACGGTATGAAGCGAATCAGAAACTTCCAATTGAAAAGAACCGGAAGAAGCCACTGCCTTCATCGTAATCGGAATCTTCTTTTCTTCGTATTTCGAAAAGGCAGAAACAAAAGAAAAATCGAAGGTCTTCATCACCGGTTCTCCTACCAAAACCGGTCCTTTTCGTTCTACAAAAACATGGGTATGGGAAGGACTAGAGGAAATCAGTTTTTGAGAAGAATGATAAAGATAATTGACAATCATACCTGACTGCGAATGAAGAAAACGAATGCCATCTCCTTGTGACAAAGTATCAGTCAAAAGAATTTCCACTTGAGAAGAAGTAACGGAAACCACTTTTCCAATAGGATAACCAATATGATTAGGACTATGAATATTCATTAGATGAGGAAAAGAAGAATGAAATAAATACCCATCCGTAAACTCTCGATGAAATAACCCCATCAAATGTTTTTGATCTTCTTCCGTAATAGTATAAGGTTGTCCACTTTCGTAACCATCGATGAGTTTCCGATACAAAGAGACGATAAAACCAATGGTCACCGGAGATTTCATCCGTCCTTCTATTTTAAAACTATCAATCTTCGATTCCATCAAGGCATCGATATGACGCATCGTATTGAGTTCTCTCATACTGAGCAGATATTCTCCCTCAGTAGGTACCGGTTTTCCATCTTCCATCAATTGAAAAGGAAGACGACAAACACCCGCACAAGCCCCACGATTCCCACTACGAGAAAAAAGCATACTACTAAATAAACATTGACCGGAATAACTCACACACAAAGCCCCATGAATGAAACATTCCAATTCCATCGAAGTATCCAATTGTTGAATTTCATCCAAACTCATCTCGCGCGCCACTACGACTCGTTGGACAGAAAGTTCTTCCAAGATTCGAAGTTGTTCTTGATTATGAGTATGCATTTGAGTAGAGGCATGAATTGGCAAATCGGGAAGCATTTCTCTTAAAATCCGAATGAGTCCTAAATCCTGAACGATTACCGCATCTACCCCATGAGTATACAAAAATTGAACATAAGAAAGAACCTCTTCCATCTCTTCTTCATAAATCATCGTATTAACGGTAACGTAAACTTTCACACCATATAAATGACAATAACGAATGGCTTCCTCAATCTGCTCTTCCTCAAAATTGGTAGCGAATTTTCTAGCCCCAAACTTTTTTCCTCCTAGATAAATCGCATCAGCGCCATGATGGACTGCCTGTTTTAACGTTTCCATATCTCCGGCAGGTGCCAATAATTCTTTCTTCATACTTCTTCACCTAAACAACTTTTCTACTCTTAGTATACCATTAAAAAGAAAGATTGACTAGAATGACATCCTCTCCAATTTTCGTAATATGTTTCCATGAAATTTCGGTATCGGTTCCTCGACCCAGAAAAGAAAAAAACTTTTTATTGGCTTCGATAATCAATGCTGAAATCGCTCCTGTAGTTTCATCGATTCGAACATCGACAATCGTACCGACATTACTCCCATCGACTACATTGACAATCTCTTTGCTTTGTAAATCGGAAAGTAACATAAACACCACCTAGTAAAGTATACGTCAATTCAAAAGAAGAAGAAGTAAAATACTTTACCGCAAAACTTTTTTTAAAGTATCGATGGCATTCTTTTCTAAACGCGAAATTTGTGCTTGACTGATTCCTAACTCCTCGGCAATTTCCATTTGTGTTTTTCCCGTAATATATCGTTCTCCAATAATATAACGTTCTCTTTCATCTAAATCTAAAATCGCATCATCGAGAGCCAAATTCGTGTCTAAATCACTTTTCGCTAAACGTTGATCTTCAATTTGATCATATAAGTAAATGGTATCTCCCCCATCGTTATAGATGGGTTCAAAAATACTGACCGGACTTCGCATTGAATCCAAGGCAACAAAGACATTGGAAACGTCTTCTCCTAAAGATTCTGCCACTTCTTCAATCGTCGCTTCTCTTCCCTTTTCTAACGTAATTTTTTCTTTTTCTTTCATCACATTATAAGCCAAATCTTTCAAAGAACGACTGACCCGAATACTGTGATTATCACGTAAATATCGTTTAATTTCTCCAAGAATCATCGGAACAGCATAAGTAGAAAGTTTCACCCCATGACTCAAATCAAAATGATCGATGGCTTTTACCAAACCAAGACAACCCACTTGAAACAAATCATCCATGTTTTCTTCCCGATGATGAAATCGTTTTAAAATACTCAGTACCAGTTTTAAATTTCCCTGAATTAAATCTTCTCGGGCGAAAGAATCCCCTTCTTTCATTTTTTGAAACAATCGTTCCGTTTCTTCACTACTTAAAACCTTCATATTCGCTGTATTCACACCACTAATTTCTACTTTGTGGCGTGCCATAAAAAAAATCTCCTTTCGTACTCATTATGAATACAAAAGGAAATCTTTATTCATCAAAAACAGTTAAAGAAATAACGCTATTAAAATATTTAAGGTTGGCATCACACCAATCGAGAGACGGTTCTTTTCCAGCCCCGAATACCGATGTCAAATTAACAACAAAGATATCATCTACATAAGCCGTAACATCGTTCGAAGCACCGTTACTTGACCCAACCTCCACAAAAATTTCGGGGTCAGCCGGGACAGTATAAATCGCACTCAATTTCTCAAAACCGTTGGTAGTCCGCGCCATAACACCACTACCACTGGAACGAGGCGCAGAAGTACCATACTGTCCACCCGTTGCTTTCTCTGAATTATAAGAAATAAAAACGGACACTTCTCCTTTTCGAATCGAAGAAACATAAACATAAGAACCAAGATAAAGTTTATCTCCTGGATTGACACTATTGATTCTTTGCCATTGCCAACCGTTTGGAGAAATATACAAACTTTTTCCGCCAGATCGAAACGTGGTAGAATTTATTTGATTCCATAATGTATTATCGGGAACCAACAACATTCCTCTAGACCAACTAGCCGCTCCACTTTCAAAGCTTCCATTCGAAATTAAATTATGAAGTTGATAGGTTGTACCAGTGACACCACTCACCTGTTCTTTGACCATATCCGTCAAATCTAAAGTATTTTTATTATTCGTGGACAATACAGATAGAATTAAAATTAAAACCAAAACAATAATTGTCGCAGAGGTATACAACACAACTGTCACCGCAAACCCACGATTGTCAAGTTTCTTCATCATAGCATCACCCTTCTATTCTATCCCTATTATAGATAATCTACGTAAAAAAAGCAACGACTAGTTCTCCTTGGATTGACACTCTTGATATTGAGAACAAATTTGTAGGACTCGTTCAATTTCTTGATGCAATTCTTCCCAATGTTCCAAAACATAAGTAGCGTCATTTTCTTTACTCTTTAATTCATGTTGATAAGCAATTTCCGCTAAAGTCGTAAATCCCAAATATTTACAATCACTCTTTAACGCATGAACCAACACCGCATAATTGGTCATATCCTTGGCATCTTTATATTGAATCAACTGCTGGATACGAAGTTTAGATCCTGTAACAAAAGTTTGTAATGTATCATCATACGTTTCCATATCTACTAAGTATTCTAACGCTTGATTTAAATCCACTCCTTGGGATTTCAAATATTCCATCGAACGAGAATCCGATGAGGAAATAGAAACAGAAGGAGTCGTCTCTTCTTCGGAAGCAGTGGAAGTTTCTTCTAATGTTTCTTTCTCCTCTACTTTTGAAGAAAGAGAAGATTCTTCCGATATTTTTTTCTCATCTATTTCCGAAGAAAGAGAAGATTCTTCCAACGTTTCTGTCTCTTCTACTTCTGAAACTTCTTCTAAGACCTCTTGTTCTTTTTCTTGAACTTTTTCTTTCTCTTTTGCTTCCTCTACAGAAGACTTTGTTTCATCCGAAGGAGAATCAATTTCATAAAGTTCTTTCGGTAGAGGTTCGAAAATAACACGTTCTTTTTCTTCATTCGTTTCTGGAGAAGAAGATAAATAACGAAACAATACTTTTTCTAATTCTATTTTTTCAATCGGTTTGGATAAATAATCAGCAAATCCATCTTGGATATATTTTTCTTTCATACCAACGAGGGCATTCGCTGTCAAAGCGATGGTTGGTGTCGTAAAATGAGAACTTTCTTTTAACTTTTGTAACGTCTCTACTCCACTCATTTTGGGCATCATATCATCCATCAAGATTAAATCGTAAGTCTCGCCTTTTTGAATTTTTTCCAAACAAGCAAATCCACTCTCGACAGAATCTACCTCTAAAGAATATGGTTGTAGTAATTTAAGGGCAACTTTAATATTAATTTTATTATCGTCAACCACAAGCACTCTTCTTCCCGCAATCTCTTTCTTTTGATAGACAGGTTCCGAAGCCTTAGACACAGTTTGTTTCGTATCCACTACTTTCTGCTTCAAATAAACCGTAAATTTAGAACCTTTTCCGTAGACACTTTGGACAACGATTTTTCCACCCATCATCTCGACTAATTTTTTCGTAATCGCAAGTCCAAGACCGGTTCCTTCTAACGTCGTATTGCGGTCTTCTTCTAATCGTTCAAACTTATTAAAAAGCAAATCAATTTTATCTTCTTTAATTCCTCGACCGGTATCTTCCACCGAAATAACCAATTTGGCTTCTCCATTTTCTAAAAGACAAGAAACAGTGAACGTAATCGTTCCCTTTTCCGTATACTTTACGGCATTCGTTAAAATATTCGTGACAATTTGTTTGAGTTTTCCAGAATCTCCATAGAGTTGTTGAGGTAAATCCACCGCAATTTTCGTTTGAAGTTCAATCGGTTTTTCCCCAATTCGCGTAGAAACCAATTTAGAAAGATTTTCAAAAATCTCTTTTGGTTCATATTCGGATTCGATAATTTCCATTTTATTCGCTTCAATCTTCGAAATATCCAAAATCCCATTGACGATTTCCAACAAATTTTGCGCCGCCATAATGATATCTTTGGCATCTTCCTTGGCCTCATCCAAATTCTCTTCGTTCACGATACATTCACTGAATCCAACAATCGCATTAAGGGGTGTACGAATTTCATGAGACATATTCGATAAAAAATCAGATTTCGCATGATTGGCTTTTTCTGCCCGTTCTCGTTCCACTTCCAATTCTTGAATCATATGAATATCCGGATTTTCTATCGTATGATACATCACCAATAAAACGAGAGAAAAGACATTCGAGGTAATGTTAAAGAAAGGGTCAATCAAACGAATCGCTAAAGAGACACCCATCATAAAGAATAAAAGGTAACAAGGTAAAAACTTTCCTTTGACATCTTTATTTTTTGAATTTTTCACGACAATGAAAAACATCGCCAACAAATCAAGGGAGCAAACAAAATACAAGACATTCATTGCCATCCCCGAAGAATTAGAATTATGTTTTACTGGATCAAAATATAAGTCAACGGGACAACAAAATAAAACGATAAGAAAAAACAAGGAAAAAAAGAATAAAAACTTCACAATATTTTTCTTCTTTTGTGGTGGACGATTTTTCGAAGTAATCGTAAGAATATAGTATAATAACAAACTCATCCAAACGATATAAACGCCTCCGAGACTCTTATTCCAAATCGCAAAAAGTAAATCTAACGAAGGTTGATAAAATAAATCGACGGAAAAAGTTAAAGTCACATACATAAAGGACTCTAGTAATCCACAAAGAATCAATTTAGAATAGATTTTGGTTTCATCATTCACTACATTTTTCTTAAGGAAGAAAACCATACACAAAAATAGAGAAATGACAAAAGAACATAAAGGAAAAAAAGTATTAGAAAAATCCGATAACATCATAGAACGCACCTCTATTCTACAATTATCATTATACTCAAGAAAAGAAAAAAAGAAAAGAGGACAGGATAAACGCATGAAATTTTAAATCATGTGTTTTTTTTGATATAATAAAAAAGAATATAAAGGTTGGTGAAGT
>CANQHQ010000042.1 GCA_947623825.1 uncultured Bacilli bacterium | reverse complement strand
AATAGTGAAGAAGAAAACAATAATGATTTCGTTTATAAAGTATGCCTTCGTTGTGGAGATCGAAAGAGTGAAGAATGTCGAGATGACGTCTTAAACGGGGAAGCAACTAATTGGTCTACAACATGTCAGATTACTTATGATGAAGAAGGGGCCAGAGCCTATGATGGAAAATGGACAGACGAGGATTTGTATTTACAATTTTCGGCGAGTGGAGATTATAAATATGGAATCAACCAATATCGGTATCAAATAGGAAGCAGCAGTAAATGGGTAGGAATCCGTGCGAAAAATGACGCTGCGACAGCACACCTAACTGCTACTGTCGATGATGCCATCATCAAATCAGAAGCCTATGATGGACTCAATCAAGTAGTCAAAGCAACTTGTACCAGTGCAGGAGGAGCCGGAGGAGCAGGCGGAACAAAAGTTAAAATCGATAAAACAGAAATCAAGGGAGTAACAGTTACTGGAGCCCTTACGGATAAAACAGTCGTAAAGAGTAATAACTGGGCAAAAGCCGATGATGGAAAAGTCGTGTTGACAGCCAATCCTAATCCCGCAAAAACACCAAGTGGATATTACTATCAATGGTATAAAGATGGTGCAAAAATCGAAGGAGCGACAGAAAAAACCTATACAGCGAACTTAAGAGGAAACTACAAAGTAGAGATTACCAATGGAGTAGGAAAACAACATAAGACGAGTGAAGAATTCGTTGTAAAAATCGATAAAAATAAACCAGAATGTACACTAATTGATTCTGGAACCAAATCTACTTTTCTTTCAGACTGGTATGTCGGAGATGTCACCATTCGATTCAATACTACAAGTGATTTAGAAGATGATGGAATTGTAGGAAGCGGAATCTTGAAGACAGAGATTGATAAACCACTCGTAACAGAAGATGGAGCGGCCATCGTTGTAACAGGAACAGTAACAGATAATGTTGGAAGAACCAATACTTGTAAAATAACAATCAAGAAAGATAATAAGAAACCAACTCCAACACCAAAAGATAATCCAAAAACGTTAGGAAATGAAGACTATAATTTTAGCGATAATGTAGATCCAGGATGGGGACCAGGGGAAGGAACGGTAACTTGTGATCCAGCTCAAAGTCAAAAAACAGGAAACTATTCCGTAACCTGTACTGTAACCTCTGCTACAACAGGAGAAAGTACCACGACGACTTTCGATGTAAAACATAGTTATCCCGGAACAAGACATGACTATTCATGTAATTGTCATGCAGTACAAGTAGCATGTGGTCAAGACTGTGGTGAAAGTTGTACTTGTTCCAATTACGTATGGTGCGATCCTGTATATCTACCAGATCAATTATGCTGTGAAGAAACGTCTTGTAGTCCTTGGTGTCACACCAAATACTGTGATTCTACCGCATGTGACACATGTACAGAGTATTTATGTCCACAAGGCGGACATGCCAGTGGCGACACCTGCTACTATTAGGAGGTTAACAAATGGAAAAGAAATATAAAATGGGAGTGATTGCCGCCATCGGAGTGGCAATCCTCTTAATAGGAATAGGAATCATCATCAATCTTCCTAAGGAAAACGAAGAAAAAGAAGAGACAAAAAATCTTCCACAAGAAGAACAAAAAGTGCCAGAAGATAAAAAAGAGAACGACGACGTTACAATCATTGAAGGAGAAAAAGTCGAAGAAAAACCCATCGCCGAGTTGGAAACAGGAAATCTCGTATGTAAATGGTCTGAAACAAAATTCGTAAATAACCAATATTCTGAAATGGAAATTTATAATATAAAAATAGAAAACGAAACCATTCAAGAAATTCAATTTATAAAAAAGTATTTATTCGATAAAAAAGAATTGTATGAAAGTCAAAAAGAGACACTATCTTCTGTCCAAGTCGACACCAAATTCTACGATGAGGACCTAGTAATCGCTACAATCATTCCTACCGAACTAGATGAAACCTTTAAAAATAATAGTGTCAGTGACTTTGTAAAATATTTAGAATCACAGAATTTTATTTGTGAAAATAGGAGTGGAGAATGAAAAAGAAAATCGGAATAATCCTAATCGCCATAGTAGTTCTTGGAATAGGTGGAGTTCTTCTTTTCCTACCAAATAAAGACGCAAAGAGAACAGGAATTATTTGTACTACCCAAGAAAACAAAGATTGGGGAATCGAAAAGAAAGTAATCACCATCGATGCCGAAAAAGAAAAGGTTAGTAAAATTCAAATGGAAATCATAGAACAGTATAATGAGAAAGAAACATTTGATTTAGAAAAATCAAAAAAAGGATTAATTGAAGGAATCCACATTGATGAAAAAGCCAAAGAAATTTCTATGGAATATGACATAGAACTATTAGAAAATGAAACTTTAACAGATTACCAAAAAAGGTTCGAAAATAGTTATACGTGTGTAGATAAGTAGAAAGGAAAAAAGTTAAAAATCCTGTTAAGTCTAACAAAAGAATAGAAAAGAAGTATTGTAAAAGAATCAAAGAATCAATATAATGGATAATAGAAAGGATGAGAGAAATGAATATTACAAATATCGTAGATGTTCTAATCGTACTTGTAATTTTATTATGCGCTGTTTCCGGATTCAAACGAGGAGGAATCAAACAAACCATTTCGACCGTTGGTTTTCTAATTGTCCTAGTCGTTGCGTTTTCCTTAAAGAATCCTGTCGCAGAGTTTTTAAGTTTACATTTACCATTCTTCAATTTTAGTGGGACATTTGAAGGCGTAACTGCATTAAATATTATCATCTATCAATTAATTGCCTTCTTCCTTATGGTAATTCTACTAGAGGCAGTATTAAACGTAGTGATAAGTATGAGTGGTATCGTAGAAAAACTAATTCGAATGACTATCATTCTAAGTTTACCATCTAAAATTCTAGGATGCATCGTAGGAGCCATCGAAGGATTCCTTATCGTATTTATTGCCTTATTGGTACTCAAACAACCGATGTTTCACTTAACTGTATTTGAAGGAAGCGAACTAACAGATAAAGTATTAACTTCGACACCAGTTCTATCTAATTTCGCTGACAGTATTGTCTCAACGGTAACAGACGTCTATGACATCAGCATAGAATATAAAGAAGCAGCAAACGCGGAAGAATTAAATAAACGAACAGTAGAAACAATGTTAAAACATAAGTTAATCACGCCGGACTACGTAAGAAAATTAATAGATGCTGGTAAGATTGAAATCTTGGGTATTGATGCCATATTAAATCAATACGATTAGGAGGAATCATGGAACACAAAGAAGAAAATTTTCACGAAGAAATTCAAAAAGGACTCGTTTTGGTCGACTTCTATGCCACTTGGTGCGGTCCTTGTAAGATGATGCATCCAGTAATTGAAGAAATCGAAAAACAATATGAAGACCTCAAAGTAATTAGAATTGACGTGGACCAACAAGAGGATTTAGCGAGAGAATATAAAGTCATGTCCATTCCGACCCTCTTCTTATTCAAGGATGGAAAAGAAGTAGAAAAGGTTATTGGATTTACACCAAAACAAAAACTAGAAGAATGGATTGAAAAACATCAGAAATGATGTTTTTCTTCTTTCTCCAAGAAAATAATTGACAAAGGAAGAAAAATTGAGATAAACTTGGTATTAAATTCCAAAGGAGGAAAAAGTATGAATCAAATTATGAAAACCAAAACAAGAGGGAACCTCGTCGTTATTAGTGGACCATCCGGCGCAGGAAAAGGAACAATCATCGATGAATTATTAAAAATCAATCATCAGATTCATCTATCTATTTCGATGACGTCGAGACCCATACGAGGAAAAGAACAAAATGGAAAAGAATATTATTTTGTTACAAGAGAAGAATTTGAACAAAAAATCCAAGAAAACGAATTTTTAGAATACGCAGAATACAGTGGAAACTACTATGGAACTCCTAGAGGAAAAATCAACGAATATTTAAATGAAGGAAAAGATGTCATCCTCGAAATTGAAATTCAGGGAGCCTTAAAAATCAAAGAAAAAATTCCAGAAGCCCTTTTTATCTTTATCATGCCTCCTAGTATGGAAGAATTAAAAAGAAGATTAAAGAATCGAAAAACCGAAACAGAAGAAAAAATGTTAATTCGTTTCCAAAGAGCTTATGAAGAAATCAATGAAGTAACAAAATACAATTATGTAATTCTAAACGATGATCTAGAGGAATCCGTATCCAAAGTGAATGCCATCTTATTGGCAGAACGGTGCCGTGTCGATCGAATTGAAGAAATGTATGTCAATAGTAAAGAAGAAGCCATTCACGAAGCATTAATGGCAAATAAGGAATTTGTCAATCAACCGAAAGAATATTAAAAATGTCCCGATTTTTGGGACTTTTTTCTTGTCGTTTTTTTGGAAAAGAACTATACTTAAAGAGGAAAGGAAGGGAAAATATGCATTATTGTGGTAATTGTGGCGCAAAACTACAAAAAGGCGATGCGTACTGTGGTGAGTGTGGAACAAAAGTAGAAGAGAAAAAAGAAGAACCAAAAGAAGAGCGTTCGAAGACTATGAACCCAAAAAGGAAAGGAATTCTTCTCGTTCTAGTTTGTATTCTCGTGATAGGAGGAATAGGATATCGCTTCTTATCGACCATGTATTCTCCAAAGAATGTAACAAAAAAATATATGAATGCCATTGTCGAAGAAGATGCCGAAGCCTTTTTAAAATACTTACCAATTGAGAAAGATGACACGTTTCTACCAAAAAAGAAATTATTAGAGACCATTGAAGGAGTTCTAGATGAAACAGAAATAGAAAACTTTACGATTCTAAATACAGAGTACGAAGAGGGAAGTTTAAGTGCAGATGTCACCGTTCAATACACGACGGAAAAAGGACTTTCAGATTCCAAAGTAATCATTCATTTAACCAAAAATAAAAAGAAATTTTTAGGTCTCTTTGACCAGTGGGAAATCAAACAAAATGATCTAGATATGTTCATCGTCAAAGATTATCGAGTACGAGTACCTGTAGGATCAAAAGTAAGTATTGATCAAAAAGAAATCGATCAGAAATATTTCAGTAAAGAAGATAGTACAGAGGAACTCGACGTCTACTTACTTCCTCAGGTAGTAAGAGCGGAGTTAACGATTAAAACCACTTTAAAAAATGGCTTGGAACTAGAAGAAAAAGTGACGCCATCCGCCCAATCAAAGTATTATACCGCTAAATTATCTCTTGATACTCTCACTACCAATCATTCCGAAGAAATCGAAGAAATGTTAGAGAAGGACATCGAAGAAATTTACGGAAATTTAATGCAAGGAAAAAGTTGGGAAGAATGGCAGAAAGAAAAAAGTTCTAACGAAGAATATCAAGAATTAAAGAAAAAATATGACTCCCTAAAAGAAGAATTCGACAAGAATAGCAAAGTCAGCCTCACTTCTTTTGAAGTCGATGGCATCACATTAAATCAAATGACCAATGAAGGAATTAACGAAGTAAAAATCACTTTGAAAGTGGAATACGAATACGAAGTTCGTGGAGAGAAAAAAGAGAAAACAGGACATTTTTCACCGAGTCTAGTCTATAAAATAGACAAGGGACAATTTCAGTTAATCGATATCAATTACTTTGTATCTTATTTTAAATAGAAAGGAGAGAAAAATATGGCAAAGTTTTGCACAAAATGTGGACGAAAACTAGAAGAGGGAGAGGTGTGTGAATGCACGAAAGAGAAAAAAGAGAAAGGATTAAAGGAAGAAAAGAAGGAGGAAACCATCGAAAAGAAAGAAGTAACGAGTCTTGCGAATGATTGGTTAGAAACCTATATCGCTATGACAAAAGGAATCCTAGAAAAACCAATCACAACAATAAAGAAATATGCCAAAAAAGAAAATGCCATTCTTTCTTGGATCATCTTAGGAATCAATAGTTTCTTTACAGTCTTATTCTTATACCTATTCGTGAAAGAAACGACTTCCAATGTTTCGGGATTCCCATTCAATGATTTTACATATAGTGGATATTCCATGGATTTTGAAACCGTACTAAAAATCTTTTTAACGATTATGGTAGGGTATGCGAGTATGGCAGGACTCCTTACTTTCATTGGTGGAATTCTATGGAAAAAAGAAGTGAATTTCAACCAGATTATAAGCGTTCTAGCGATTCCATCGACTTTTACTATCCTAACGACTTTACTTTCTATCCTTCTTATCTATCTATCAACGAAATTAATGGGAATTGTTTTACTCATCAGCCTCATCCTCTATCTATCCAATATCTATCATGGATGGATGAGTACGACGACGGTCGATGAAAATAAAATTTCCTATAGTTATACAGGCGCTTTGGTCCTTACTCTTTTTGTAGTAACTGTCCTCATGCCAAAATTACTATTTTAAGAAAAAGATTGAAATATGAGAACAAAAGTAGTAAAATATTCATAGATTCTTAGGAAAGAAGAGTAGTTCGTATTCTTTTTCAAAGAGACGATATGGTTGGTGAAAATATCGATTAGAAAACGAAGGAAGACACTTTCTATGATAAGAAACGTTCTCCGCGTTAAGGAAAAAAGCATCAGAAATGATGGAAATAAGGTGGCACCACGGAATGATTTCGTCCTTTATCGTGCGACCTTTTTCTATTGTATCGAAGAAAAAAGGAAAAAAAATTTCAAAAAGAAAGAAGGTAACCAATATGATAACCAAACAAAAAGGATGTCATGACATCTACGGAACCGAAGCCAAGAAATGGCAATATGTGACCGAACTCATCGAATCCATCTGCGAAAAGTATAATTACAACTATATTCGTACGCCAATCTTTGAGGCGAGTGAATTATTTCATCGTGGCGTAGGAGAAGAAACCGATATTGTAAAAAAAGAAATGTATGACTTTAAAGATAAAGGAGACCGCAATATCACGCTCCGTCCAGAAGGAACGGCAGGGATAGTTCGTTCTTACATCGAAAATAAAATGTATGGAGATGCCACCCAACCCATCAAACTTTATTATCATGGAACGATGTACCGTTACGAAAGACCACAATCCGGAAGAGATCGAGAACTAACTCAATTTGGTGTCGAAGTACTTGGAAGTGACGACCCAATGATCGATGCCGAAGTCATTTCGCTAGCGGTCAATATCTACCGCATGATTGGACTTCGTGGAGTAAAAGTCAATATCAATTCGTTAGGAGATAAAGAATCTAGAAATCGCTATCGAGAAGCACTCGTAAAACATTTTAAACCGCATGAAAACGAATTATGCGAAGACTGTCGCATTCGTTTGGAAAAAAATCCATTACGCATTCTCGATTGTAAAGTCGATCAAAATAGTGAACTCATGAAGACCGCTCCTAAAATCATTGATTATCTAAATAAAGAAAGCAAAGAACGCTTTGAAAAAGTACAAAAATACTTGAATCTTTTAGATATTGATTATGTTGTCAATCCAAATATCGTTCGTGGCTTAGATTATTATGACCATACGGTATTTGAAATCGAAGCCGAAATAGAAGGATTCGGTAGTCAAAATGCCCTTGGGGCAGGAGGACGCTACAACGAACTCGTATCTTCCTTAGACGGACCAGAAGTACCAGGAGTCGGTTTTGCGATGGGACTAGGACGATTAATGTTAGCCATCGAAATGGAAGGAATCGAACTTCCTATCGAAGAAGGAATCGATGCCTTCGTAATGTATGTATCGGAAACAGAAAAAGATTATGCCGTAACTCTAGTACAAGAGTTGAGAATGAATGGATTCCGAGTAGAAACAGAAACGACGGGTCGGGGACTCAAAGGACAATTCAAACAAGCAGACCGTTTAAAAAGCAAATTCTTAATTCTTTTGAATGATGAAGATTTAAAAAATAATGAAATCAAAATTAAAAATAATCAAACCAAAAAAGAAGACTTGGTAGAAATCGACTACATCTTATATTACTTAGATGAACATCTTTTAGAAGAGGAAGAATGTGACTGTGACAAGGACGAACAAGAAGATTGCGATTACGGAAAACACTGTCACTGTCATCACGATGAAGAAGAGTAGAAAGAAGGAAAAGTATGAAGAAAAATGACAATACAATGTTTGATAAAAAAGACGTTGGAAAGAAAGTAGAACTCAAAGGATGGGTAGCGAAGAAAAGAAACTTAGGTGGTCTTTTATTTATCGATTTAAGAGATCGCTCTGGCATCATCCAATTGGTTGTAAAACCAGAACACAAAGACTATGAAACAGCCAGCAACTTAAAAAGTGAATCGGTGATTCGCGCAACCGGAACCATCGTTGAAAGAGAAAGTAAAAATCCAAAACTAAAAACAGGAGAGATCGAAGTCATCGTCGAAGAATTAGAAGTATACAGTATGGCCAACGATCTTCCTTTCGAAATCACCGAAGATACAACCGCGTTAGAGGACACAAGACTAAAATACCGTTATTTGGATTTAAGAAGAAATTCGTTAAAAGAAAAGATAATGCAACGAAGTCGCTTGATGCATATCATCCGCAATTTCTTTTATGAAGAAGGATTCGTAGAAGTAGAAACTCCGGTTTTGTGTAAATCCACTCCCGAAGGAGCCAGAGACTATTTGGTACCATCTCGTGTCAATCATGGAAAGTTTTATGCCTTACCACAGTCTCCTCAAATATTTAAACAATTATTAATGGTCGGGGGAATGGAAAAATATTTTCAAATCGCAAAATGTTTTCGTGACGAAGATTTAAGGGCAGATCGTCAACCAGAATTCACCCAAGTCGACTTAGAAATGAGTTTTGTCGAAGAAGAAGATGTAATGGATACGACCGAACGTTTACTTGCCAAAGTATGGAAAGAAATGAAGGGGGTCGATTTAAAATTACCGCTTCCTAAAATAAAGTACGATGATGCCATTCGTCTCTACGGAAGTGATAAACCAGATTTACGTTTTGGAATGGAAATTCTTTCTCTCAATTCCATTTTTCAAAAGACAGAATTTACTGTTTTCCAAAATGTATTGAAAGAAAAGGGCGAAATCAGTGCCATTGTCGCCAGAAATTGTGCGGACCATTATTCTCGAAAAGAAATCGATAAATTAACAGAATACGTAAAGACATACCGTGCTTCTGGTCTTGCTTGGTTAAAATATACGGAGCATGACTTTTCTGGAAGTATTCGTAAAGTAGTCACTGACGAAGAATTAGAACAAATAAAGAAAGAGTGCGCCATAGAAGAAAATGACATCCTTTTCATCGTTGCCGACAAATATGAGGTAGCAAAAACTTCTTTAGGTGCCCTTCGTACCAAATTAGGAAAAGAATTAGGACTCATTGATAAAGAGAACGATAAACTTCTCTGGGTAGTGGATTTCCCATCGTTCGAATGGAGTGAAGAAGAAAATCGCTTCGTCGCTTGCCATCACCCATTTACCGCACCGAAAGAGGAAGATATCGATAAACTATTAACTGACAAAGCACATTGTTATTCCAAAGCATATGATATTGTCATTAACGGATATGAAGCAGGGGGAGGAAGTATCCGTATTCACCGGGCAGATGTCCAAGCCAAAATGTTCGAATCTTTAGGATTTACACCAGAACAAGCCAAAGAGAAATTTGGATTCTTCTTAGAAGCGTTCCAATATGGAACCCCTCCTCATGGAGGACTTGCTTTAGGACTCGATCGATTGACGATGTTGCTTACAGGAACAGACAATATTCGTGATGTCATCGCTTTCCCAAAAACTGCCAGTGCTTCTTGTTTAATGAGCGAATGTCCAAATCAAGTCGAAGAAAAACAATTAAAAGAACTAGGAATTCAATTACGAGGAAAAGAAGAATAAATCTTTTCCTTTTTTGATTCAATATCATGAAATTCAAATTTTATCACTTTTTTTCTTGCAATTTCAAGCATTTTATAGTAGAATAATGCATACCTTGTATAAGAGTCGGGGGAGTATTTGACAAGGGGGTTGAATCATGAATTCATCTTATATTTTTGAGTACCAAAACGAAAATGATTTCAGAGTCAAAGAGAGAACACTAAGAAAATACAATATGCTTGCTTACAAAGAACTTGTTTTCAGAAACTATCCTGAATTAAGAAATGGAAATTTCCTAGGAATTTTAGTTTCAGAAAATGAAGTAGAAAAGACGCAAAGCTATGAATTGGAGTTACCAACGGATGAATTATTCAAGAAGGTGCACGGAAATGTTCGTCTACACTATACGGTGTATCTTGAGAAAAAAGTCATCTTATTGACCAATATTACACCAGATGATATTTGGGAAGAAGGACATCGGGCAGAACTAACTACCTACAAGGGAGTAATGATTTCCAAAAGTAATCCTAAAAAAGATATTTTCAAAGTAAATCTCATCAATATGCTACACAAATAATTTCGCAAAATTTCTGAAAATTATTGCATCGACTAAAAAAATATGTTATCATTAAAAAGTCGATGGACCCTTAGCTCAGTTGGTTAGAGCATTCGGCTCATAACCGAACGGTCGATGGTTCGAGTCCATCAGGGTCCACCACAAAATGCGGGTATGGCGGAATTGGCAGACGCACTAGACTTAGGATCTAGCGCCGCAAGGCTTGCAGGTTCAACTCCTGTTACCCGCACCATAGAGGTTGAAAGTCGCACCTTTGCGATTTAAGAATATAGGTTCATAACATTTGATGTTATGGGCTTTTTTCATTGTCTGGAGGTGAATTATTACGAAAACGACCATAGAACAATTAACTTTTCCTTGTGAAATAAAAAACAAACTAAAAATAAAAGTCAGTAAAGCAAATTTAAGTATTCAATTTTTATCAGGTCATATCATTAAATTTAATCATACTAATTTAAGTATCACGGAACCTCATAGAATTATTGTAAAAAATTCTAAACAAACTTTAGTTGCCTTACTATATGATAATATTGATAAAATTTATTTACCTAGAGAAAATGTGATAATAAGCCATACTAAATATATTTCTATTTTAAATAAAATGAATAAAAATTAAAATCTTAAAATAATTTATTTATGAGTTTTTCAAAGAGTTTATTTTACTTTCTATTTCGCATAAAATAAGCAAATCATTAAATATTGATACGACTAAATTTACAACTAATATTACCATAAAATTTGCTACTGACAATGCAACTAGAAAACTATAAAATAGTATATGCTAGAAATAAATTATAAAATC
>CANQHQ010000041.1 GCA_947623825.1 uncultured Bacilli bacterium | reverse complement strand
TTAGATATAGAGTGCATAACAACACCACCTTTAATAGTAATATGATTTTTGAAACTACTATTAGATATTTTGAAAAGTATGATATCTTGGCATACTTTAGAACTTGCATCAGTGTAATTATAACCCGTATTTATATATTCATTAATTAATTCTTCTAAATTCATTTAAAATACCTCTCTTTGTAAGGCTTCTGATAAGTTCAAATCATTTTTAAAAAGTGACAAATATTCTTCAATTTTTTGCATATCTAGTTCATCAACGATTTCTCTATAATTAGATATAATCTCTTTGTAGTAATCAAAAGGTATTGTTTTTCTTTTTCTGATAAGCTCTACAAGTAGTCTTTCTTTGTTATAAATATTTACAGTACATTCATTCACTTTAATACTTTCTTTTCCAACATTTAATACATTTTTATCAGTAAATATTTGAATAATTTTTTCATTTCTGATAGTACGATAATTGCTTGGTGTGGCAAGATATACTTTATTTGGTATCACATCGGTTAAATCATAAAAGTAGAAAGCAGAATCCATTGTTATAACACCTGATGGGTATTTTTTAGAATAAAGAATGATTGGATCAACTATTTTTTTATTTGAATAAATCCCATTTTCAATTTTGTATATTTCTTTATTATCCATTGCTTTCTTAATATTATACCTAGTACCATATTTTTCTAAAAGTTCCTTATATGAATAAATCATTGTTCTTCACCTCTTTATCACTTTAACATAATGTAGGGTAAATTTCAAGAAAATACCCGACAAAATGAAAAAAATTAGCAATTATGATGAGTACTAGTTATGATTCATTGCTACTAGCTGTAGCAATAAAGTAAAGGAATGATAGAAGATCAAGCAAACAATCATTTTATAGCACTTAGTTTTAAACTTTTTCCTCACTTTTAGATTTTGAAATTTTTATTTTTTTAAATGTAGTCTGTCAACAGTCTCGGAGAAAGCAAAACGTTTTCTCTTTTTGTTTGAAAAAATTCAATAAAAAAATCACTTCTCATTGAAAGAGAAAGTGACCAAGAAGCATAAAGAAACAACCGAAGAGGAAAGAAAAGAAAGTCGTAGATTTCTTTTGATAAGAAAGAGATTCCGGAAGAAGTTCGTAGATAGAAATATGAACCATAATTCCCGCGATAATAGCATAAAGTAGCCCCATCATCCAATCTGTCACAAAGTGAGATAAAAAGAGAAACGCAAGAAGAGCTCCTAATGGTTCCGATAGCCCAGAAAGAAGCGTATAGAAAAAGGCTTTTTTTCGACTACCCGTACTGTAATAAATCGGAATAGAAATACTAATTCCCTCAGGAATATTATGAAGCGCAATGGCTATCGCTAAAGTCACTCCTAAAGAAAAATCGGTTGAAGAAGTTAAAAACGTAATAATTCCTTCTGGTAAATTATGAAGCACAATCGCAATACAAGAGATAAGACCTACGTGGTAAAGTTTTCCATAATGCATCGATTCTTGAGGTAAATAGGAATCAATCTTCATAGAAAATAAAAGTCCCATACAAAAGAAAATCGACACAATCAGAATGGTAGGGAAAAAAACAAAAGTTTTTTCAAGCATCCAATAGGAATGAGGAAGTAAATCAGAAAAAGAAATTGTCATCATAACCCCAGCGGCAAATCCTAAAGAAGAAATTAACAATTGGTTAGATTTTTTCTTAAAAAAGATAGGAATGGTTCCCAACATCGTCGAAATACCCGCAAAAGTAGATAAAAGAAACGCCATCAATCGATATCACCACTTTAATATATGGCTATTTTCGAATACTTATACCCCAATCAAAAAAGAATTCTATCGATGATGACAGAATTCTTTCATTTTACAATTTTCACATTCTGGATGAATCGCCTTACAATGATACCTTCCAAAAAGGACCATTTGATGATGTCTACGACTCCAATCCTTTTTATCATATAAATGCATTAACTTCTTCTCTACCTCTAAAACAGAGGCATTTTTAGGGGCAAAACCAAGGCGTTTACTCACCCGTTCTACATGTGTATCGACAGCAATGGCAGGATAATCAAACAAATTAGACAAAACGACATTCACAGTCTTTCTCCCTACCCCAGGAAGAGTCAATAAATACTCTGGATCATTCGGAACCTTTCCTTCTTTTTCTTCCACCAAACGTTGCGCAATCGTAATCACAAATTGTGCTTTCTTCTGAAACGTTCCAATGGGTTGAAGAATCTTAGCCACAGAATCATAAGAAGCCGAAGCCAAATCCTTTAAAGTAGGATAAGTAGAAAAAAGAATCGGTGTGACAGAATTCACTCTCTTATCTGTCGTTTGCGCACTGAGAACCACCGCAATTAAAAGTTCATAATCTTTTGTATAGTGAAGTTCACATCGAGCGTCCGGAAACAATTCTTCAAGATAATCTTGAAAAAGAGAAACAATTTCTTTCTTAGAACTTTTAACTTTCATCGTCATCAAACCAATCGTAATCAAACAAATCCAATTTCTCTTCCCCTTTTCTTTCTTCTTGGTATTTCTTCTTTCCTTTTTCTACATCTTCTTCCGTCTTGTATCCCTTTTTATTCCATTCGTATAAAATCCGGTCCATATAGCGAAGATTCGAAACCCCATTGAGAACCGTTTCCTTTAAGGCTGCTGAAATCAATTCTTCCGAAAAACCATTCTCTACCCAAGAAGCAATCACTTCCCGTTCAATCGAATTAATCGGTCTCGCAAATCCTTCCGCTACTTTATCATAAATAGTCTTCTTTTCCGAAGTGCGATTTTCCTCTTTTTCAGCGATATCATCGATCAATAAATGGGATACTTTCTCATAAAATAATTTTAAAGAGACATACTCTTCCATAATTCCTTTTTCATTTTTAACCACATCGACTTGAATCCATCCTTGTTCTGTTAAATGATCCACATAAACCATCACATCTTCTAAAGAAAGAGACAATGTCTTAGAAAGTTTCACAGGATCAAACATAAATCTTTCATCGATATTCGTTAAATAAACCAAAAATAAAAATTCTTCTAATGGTAACGAAAACTTTTCTCTCAGTTGAAACAAATACATCGGTATAACAAAATTTCCTTGCTTTAACATTTCAACAAGCATGATACTTTTCATTCACCCACCCCCTCGTAGGAATTTTTTATTACTCAAATATCTCGATATTGTTGAACGACATATTGTACGAGTGCTTCTTTTTCATTCGCCAATTCTAATGACAGAATCTTATCTTCTAAATCTCGATAAATATCCCGTAAATACCCTCCTGGTTTTTTATTCAAAAGAGAAGCAATTTCTTGTCCACTTAATACGATATCAGAACGACTATGAATCGGTAAAGCATTATAACGCGCTGTGACCTCTTTTTTCGAAATTCCTTTTCTACTGGCTGCCACACTATTGACATAAAACCCATACATATATAATACTTTCGGATGCAAATTGTCTTTTGTATAAACTTCTTGAATTTTACGAATTAACTCTTTTTCATTTTTCGTAAAAGGATACAAATCTTGTACTTCTAATTGAGCCCAAGTCCCAATTAAATCATCATAAGATTGAATCTCTTTCAATTTTGGTAATTCTAATTCTTCCTCTAATCCCAATTCCAATAAAAGGGCAATTCCTTCTTTGACCCGTACACTCGTAAAAATTTTATCAAGTTCTTCTCTTTTTCTCTGATAAGATAAATCTTTTAATAAATATTTTGTTTTCCGAATCGCATCGATGACCTCGGGACTGAGTTGAAAGTCAAGATAAGTCGCAAAACGAACCGCCCGTAAAATACGAAACGCATCCTCAGAAAACTTCGTATAACTATCTCCTACAGTACGAATGATTCTGTGATCGATATCTTCCTTTCCATGAAGAAGATCAATGACATTCCCATGACAATCAATACATAGGGTATTCATCAAAAAGTCACGACGTTTTAAATCTTCCTGTAAATCATTAATAAATTCAAATCGTTCTGGCTTCCGATGGTTCATATAAGAATACTCTCGACGAAATGTCGTAATCTCAAAGCGAATATTCTTAAGAATGACTGTAATAGAGCCATAATCTTCCGTAGGAAGACAGGCATCTTTAAAGATAGAACGAACATCTTTCGGTTGGGCATTGGTACAAATATCGATATCGTTCGATTCAATTCCCATCACGTAATCCCGTACAAAACCACCAACGACATAGGCTTCAAACCCATGCTCGGCAAGTTTATTCAATAGTTTTAATGCTGCCTGAAACATTTCCTCACCTACTTGACTATTTCATAATCCCAAGTGGCAATACCACCCATATCATAAACATTTGTATATCCCATATCTAATAATTGAAGGGCAGCCTGTTTACTACGAACACCGCTTTGACAATAAACAATCAACATCGTGTCAAAGTCTTCTATCGTAGAAATCGTCGAAAGAGAATCTAAAGGAATATTGATAGCACCTGGAAGATGACCACTTTCATACTCCGGCTCGGTTCTAACATCCACAATTTGATAATCAAAGGAAGTTCCTTCTTCTAAATATTCCTGTACGGTTTGCGAAAGAATCGTCTGATATTCTCCCTTCGGTTCTACGGAATTCTCTTTTCCACATCCAACTACAAAACATAGGACAACTAAAATAATTAAAAACTTCTTCATCTTTCTCCCTCATCTTTATTCTACCATTGATTCTCTTCGAAGGCAAAAAAAAATCC
This sequence comes from uncultured Bacilli bacterium, assembly GCA_947623825.1. Classification (GTDB taxonomy): domain Bacteria; phylum Bacillota_I; class Bacilli_A; order RF39; family UBA660; genus Alloscybalousia. The sequence continues at coordinate 8,221 of CANQHQ010000041.1, read as the reverse complement.
ACAACCGTGGATTCTTTTGATTAGTTTAATGCATCTTTTAAAGTTGAACTTGCCTTAAATTTAGCTGACTTGCATGCTGCAATTTTAACAGTAGCACCAGTTTGTGGATTACGTCCTTCACGAGCAGCTCTCTTTCCTACTGAGAAAGTTCCGAATCCTCCGATTGCTACTTTGTCTCCTTTAACTAATGCTCCCTTAATTGTTTCGAATACAGCGTCGATAGCACGAGTGGCATCTGCCTTTGTTAATCCTGCCTTTTCAGCAACTGATTCTACTAATTCTGCTTTTTTCATGTTTAAACCTCCATTATTTTTTTTTAAGCAAAATACTATGCTTACAAATCAAGATTAGCATATTTCCAATTAAAAGACAAGAAAATTTCTAAAAAATAATCACTTTCCCACGGTTTTTGGACGAAACACCCATGATTTATGGTATGATGAGGAAGAAAGAATAAAAAATAGGTGATGAAAAATGAAGAAGATAGACAAAAATTTACTCATTATCATTCTGTTCGCTCTTATAGTAATGATTCCTTTGTTTACTGATCCTTATACTCTTGGTCATGATACAGAATTTCATATAGCCAATATCGAAGATCTCAAACAAGGAATCGGAGAAAGTCTCCTACCACAACGAATTTCTCCTCGTATTGGGTATGGACTCGGCTACGGAACGCATCTATTCTACCCCATGCTTCCTCATTGGATTGGGGCTTGGATTGCCAAAATCAGTTCTCTTTGGAATGGTTCCACCGCCAATGCTGTCGTCCTTACTTATACGATGATAACGATACTCTCCGCAATCGTCATTTACTGTCTGGGCAAAAAAATCACCAAGAATCCAACCATGTCCTTACTATCTGCCACCATTTTCCTATTCATGCCTTATCGACTAGGAGATATCATCGTCCGTCAAGCTTATAATGAAGTCTTTATCTTCTTATTTGCGCCACTCGTTCTTCTAGGGTTATTTTACTTTATAGAAAAGAAGGATACCTATTTCTATTTATGGTTTATTCTCGGATGTACCGGAATGTTATATTCTCACCAGGTGTTAACACTATACTATGCCCTACTCCTCATTCCCTTTGTCATCATCTACCGTAAAAAATTCTTTACGATAGAACGAATGAAAGTCTTAGGAAAAGCCGTAGCGGTGACAGTTCTTCTTTCTCTTCCAGGTCTTCTTCCGATGTTAGAACACAAATTTTCCGGCGAATATATGATCTTTCAAAAAGATTTTATGTCGAATCTTAGTTATATGGAAACCTTTAGTAATCACATTACTGACTACTTTGTTATCCAAAAAGAATACCTTTGGGAAAACATTCCAATGTACCTAAACGGAATCGTTCTCCTTCTTTTAGGAAGTAGCCTTGTCCTTTACTTCAAGAAAAAGAAAAAAGAAAAACAAGAAAAATTTCTCTGGATTCTCACAGGAATTTCCTTTCTACTTACCCTCAACATTTTCCCATGGGTCATCATGCCAAAATTTTTATATATGATTCAATTTCCATGGAGAAATGTCACATTCTTAACCATATCGATTGCCCTTCTCGCTCCCCTAGGAATTCATATCATCAAACAAGAAAAAGCAAGAAACATCGTTCTCGTTTTACTAATTCTTTTGATCCCTTGTACCGAAATTCCATTACTAAAAAAATTATCCAATCAAGTTTATCAATGGTCTACAATCACTTGGAATGAGGGAATGGGACATTCCAAAGAATATTTACCAGTCAAAGCCTATCAGAATATGACCTACTTTGAAACAAGAGGACAAGATGTCAAAGATTTAAGTGGAACCAGTACCATCATAGAAAAAGAAAACAATCAAAAAAGAATCACCATCGAACTAACCACTTCTAGTGAGGAAGTAACCATCGAATTTCCAAGACTCTATTACTTAGGATATCACCTAAAAAGTAAAGAAGGAACCGTCATTGCCTTAGAGGAAAGTACCAATGGATTCGTTCAAGCACGAGTAAGAGGAAACGGAACCTATACCCTTGTATACGAAGGAACCACAATTGAAAAAATTGCGAATGTTCTCGTTCTTCCAGGTCTTGGGTATTTTGGATACCTACTTTTAGAAAATAAAATCAAAAGAAAAAAGAAGAAAGCATAAAAGTTTTCTTCTTTTCTTATGAAAAAGAGGCAATCGCCTCTATAAAACAATCGCAATCATATTATTCGAACCACGATTGACAATTTTAGTAAGTGTATTTTGTAATTTAAATCGAATCTGATCCGGCATCATACTAATTTTAGATTGGATTCCCTCCTGCACAATGGCATCCAAACTTCGTCCAAAAATTTCACTTTTCCAAATATTCGATGGATTCGTTTCATAATCTTTCATCAAGTAATTAATGAGTTCTTTACTTTGCAATTCACTACCGATAATAGGTTCAAAAGTACTATTTACATCTACACGAATCATATGAATACTACTTGCGGTAGCCCGTAATTTTACCCCATAACGTGGTCCTTGTTTCGTAATCTCAGGAGTATCTAATTTCATATCCTCAATCGTTGGAGAAGCCACCCCATATCCTGTTTGTTTGACCATCTTTAACGCATATTTAATCTGATCATATTCTTTCTTCGCTTCATTAAAATCTTGAAATAAAGATAATAATTGAGCCTTATTTTGGACATCAATCTGAATAATATCCGTAAGTGCCTTTTGATAAAGTTCCGAAGGGGCTTCTAAATTAATGATCACTTCTCCTTTGGAAGGATCTATCTCTGATAAATAAGATTTGGAAATCTCTTCGATTCCTAAGAAATGTTCATTAATTTTTTCCACATCCCGTAATTTATCAACTTCAACCACACTTTCCCGAATCGCATCGATATAACTCTTTTTAATAGGATGATCTGGATGTAATATCGCAATCCATTCTGGCATATTGACTTTTACTTCTAAAATTGGGAATTCATACAAAGCCTCTCTCAAAATATCGTACATATCTTTTTGATTCATATTTTCGATATTCATTGGAAGCACAGGTACCTGATATTCTTCATGAAGACTTTCACAAATTTTTTCGGTATCAGGAAGCATAGGATGAGTAGAATTTACAAGAACGATAAAAGGTTTTCCTAGTTCTTTTAATTCGCGAATGACTCTTCCTTCCGCTTCTAGATAATCATTTCGTTGAAACTCCCCAATGGAACCATCTGTCGTTACGACAATTCCGATCGTCGAATGGTCACGAATGACCTTTTCTGTTCCCACTTCTGCTGCCTCACTAAACGCAATCGCTTCATCATACCAAGGCGTTTTCACAAGACGAGGACCGTTTTCATCTTCGGCTCCTTTGACATGATCAATCAAATATCCCACGCAGTCAATCAAACGAATATTACAGGAAAAATCATCAATCTGAATCTTCGCAGCGGTATTCGGTACAAACTTTGGTTCCGTCGTCATAATCGTTTTTCCAGCCGCACTTTGAGGTACCTCGTCTAAAGCCCTTTTTCGCTCGTATTCATCGGTGATATTGGGAACAATCAAATTCTCAACCACTTTTTTGATAAAGGTACTTTTCCCCGTACGAACGGCTCCAACTACACCAAGATAAATATCTCCCCCAGTGCGTTCCGCAATATTCTTTATAATTTCTTTCTTATCCACATAATCACACTCTTTCTTTTCATTTAACTATATGTCTAAGAAAAAGGGATATTCCAGTTCTAAGAAAGATTTTTTGAAACAAAAACACAATAGAAAAAGACTAAATCATTTTATCAATATCTTTTGGTACATTATCTTTTAGAATAGCGTTTACTATCTTATCTTCTTTTTCCTTACTAACTTCTTTTCCTGCCACCCCACCAATTTCCTGTACCAGTTCTCTTAATACCTTTTCATCTTTCATATTCGAATTCTGTAACTTAGACGCAAGAGACAGAATGGTATCCTTACTAACACCCGACTTGTTTTCTACTCGTTTAAAAAAAGAATCTCCAAACATAAAAAACCTCCTACCATACTATATGTAGGAAGAGGCTTTTTGTTATACATTATCGTACTTACTTTTTCCGAGTTTTTTTTCATATTTTTCTCTTCGTTTTTGAAATTCTAAACATTGTCTACGATAGACTTCTTCAGGAACTTGATGTCGTTGATATCTTTCATCTAAAATCTGTTGTGCTCTCTCTAACCCTTCTAATTCATTTTTCGGATTCTTTCGATCAAAAAGCCATCCCAATCCCATTTCTACACCTCGCTTTTCTTAATTCCAGTATACTATTTTTTCCTTTATTTTAGGAAAAATCCAACCACTTTTTTCTTATTTTACAGAAAAAATCGTCAATGAAAAGAAAAAAGAAGAGGAAATTCGAATGAAATCATCTCCTTTTTTTATTCATAATTTGGAATCACAGTGGCTTTGAATCCATAATAGTTATTACCACTAACATCTGTATGAAACAAGATTTTAAGATAATTTCCAGGGATAAGAATCGTTTCTGTTGTCTTGGTACTTCCTCCATACTTTCCATACTCTGTTTCACTAGAATCATATAAATAAATATAATCCCAGACTGTATTTTCTGTTTGATACTCCAATATAACTGTTAAAGAAGTCGCATTGTCAAAAGTATGTTCATATTCTTCATCTAGATTATTATCGTATGGATTATGTTTAGACTCTATGATAGTTTTCTCGACCGCTATTATATTCGTAATGATGACATCTTCATTCGGCATAACAAAGGTATCTCCTTTTATTTTTGTTCCGTTCATGTTAAACGAAGTTACTATACAATTATCTTGAGTTGATGTCAATATAATTCTGGTAAACATCACTCCACTCGACGGAGTCGCAATGATATCATCTCTATCTTGGATCGTTACAGAATGTGCCGCATATGGACTACTTGCTTTTATCACATTTGAATTTTCATTATTTTTTGTTGCAATCATTTGATCTACTAATGCTTCTGATTCACTAGAATAATTGACTGTAATTTGAGCATTATTTTGAGTAGCAGCATTATAAAACATATTATCATATTTAGTTACCGAATTATTTAAAATACTGATTGTTGTTGTTAATTGACTACAAGCACGAAACATATTACGCATATCGGTTACTTGACTTGTGTCCCAGTTACCTAAGTCTCCGACACTAGTTAAGGCTTTACAATCATAAAACATATCTTGCATATTGGTTACTTGACTCGTGTCCCAACTACTTATATCTCCAACACTAGTTAAGGATTCACACCAAGAAAATATAGCACTCATATCGGTTACTTGACTTGTATCCCAGTCACTTAAATTCCCAACATTAGTTAAGACCCTACAACCTTGAAACATAAAACCCATATCGGTTAATCGACCTGTGTTCCACCCATTTAAATTTCCGACATCAGTTAAGGTACTACAACCAGAAAACATAGACCTCATATTGGTTACTTGTCCTGTGTCCCATCCACTTAAATTTCCTAAACTAGTTAAGGCTCTACAACTTAAAAACATCTCACTCATATCTGTTACTTGACCTGTTTCCCATCCACTTAAATCTCCCACACTGGTTAAGCGCCAGCAATCAGAAAACATAGCAGTCATACCGGTTACTTGACTCGTGTCCCAATCATTTAAATTTCCAACACTCGTTAAAGAGTCACAATATTCAAACATCCTAGTCATATAGATTACGCACCTCGTATCCCAGTCACTTAAATCCAAACTAGTTAAGGAGGAATTGCGAAACATATAGCTCATATTGGTTACTTGACCTGTACTCCAACTACTTAAATCTAGACTAGTTAAGGCATCGCAATTTTCAAACATAGAATACATAGCAGTTACTTGACTCGTGTTCCATTTACTTAAATCTCCGACACTGGTTAAGCGAGAACAATAATAAAACATACTACCCATATTGGTTACTTGTCCCGTATCCCAGCTACTTAAATCCAAACTGATTAAGTAATTACACCAATAAAACATATCTTGCATATTGGTTACTTGACTCGTGTCCCAACTACTTAAATCTAAACTAGTTAAGGCACTACAACTAGAAAACATACCACTCATATCAGTTACCTGACTGGTAACCCAACTACTTAAATCTAAACTAGTTAAGGCGTCACAACCAGAAAACATACCACTCATATCAGTTACTTGACTCGTGTTCCAGTTACTTACAAAATCCAAACTAGTTAAGGCTCTACAACCAGAAAACATATGATTCATATCGGTTACTTGACTCGTGTCCCAACCGCTTAAATTTCCAATATTAGTTAAGGCGTCACAATTGGAAAACATACTACTCATGTTGATGACATGGCTTATGTCCCAACCGCTTAAATTTCCAATATTAGTTAAGGCGTCACAATTGGAAAACATACTATTCATATCAACTACTTGACGTGTATCCAATAATTCTATACCTTCAATCGTTGTTAATTTTCTAAATCCATTACCAGAATAAATATTATCACCAAATAAGTAAGAACTATCAGGATTCGCAATTACTTTTCCTTCTAATCCTTGAATGTAGGCAGTATAAGTCGAAGTATCATCTGGATTTGGTACTAGTAATCCTCGCACTGAGCCATCTTTAGCTTCTGAAATATCCCAAGTAAGTGCTTCTGTAGAGCCTTCTTTTGATGTCTGTTCTCCTTCAATCACTATCTTTGTAATATATTTTTTATATTGCCAAAGTTCTTTTTTATAACCGTCTGTACCTATTCTTTGAAGAATTGGATCTTTTTGGACGTAAACTTCTCCTTCCACCGACTTCGATAATCCCATTCTTCCCCATTCTGCTCGTAATGTTACATCTTCACTAGGCATAATAAAATAATCATCATTGAGCTCTTTTACTCCTTCTGTAACAACCTTCCATCCTTTGAATTGATATCCTTCACAGGTAGGAACGACATCACTTTTTTCTACTGTCTCAAATGCCCGATAACTAGATTTCTCCGGTACCCCACTCACACTACATCCACTTGGAGCATTTCCATCATAAATCACATCGTAATGACTCGCTAAAACAGGGGTTTCTTCAGTCGTAACATCTTCTCTATCTTCCTCTATTTGAGAAACTACTTCACTACTCTTATTTGTTGGATAAAGATCTCCATCTTCAATATTTCCTTCTTTTAAATCAATATCGATGGCTAAGGTTGCACTTCTTCCTGCACCTAAACCACTTAAATCCCACGTCACTTTGGGTACTCCATTTTCCTCTTCCAACTCTACTTTTCCAATAGAAGATTGAATATTTGAAACATTCTGTAAATCAAAATATTCACTATCAATAAAATCCGTTAATACAAAATTTTCATAAGGAGTAGGAACGACAGAGGCATCAAACAAGATATTATTCAACGTAGTCATATCAGCGATAAACTGACTATCACTGATTTCTTTGATGGGGTCCAAGACTTCCTCTCCCATTTCATACTGAACTCCATGAATATTTAACCATGGATATTCACTCTTTAAATATTTGTATTCTCCTATTTGATTCGGAATATCTTCATTTGGATATCCATCCGTCAAGAATAAAACAACACATTCTGTATCTTTCTCCTTGGAATAGTCTTTTAAAATCTCATCTACATGAACAAGAGGTTGATAATAATTTGTACTACCCCGATCAGAAAGAGAATTTATCTTCTCTATTAAACTACTCTTATCATTGGTGAAATCCAATACCAATTCCGCATCTGTATCAAATGTAATCAATGCTGCTTGATTATTCTTATTAGATAATAATGAATTCAATAAATCGATGGAATCTTCTTTCACTCGGTCTAATTTGTTTCCTGCCATAGAACCAGAAATATCAAGAACTAAAATGACATCTGTATTCGGATTTTCTGTCTTTAAAACCGTATCAACTTGAAAGGTAATTCTCGCTTTTCCTAATCCAATCCATTCCGCACTCTTATCAACCTGCCAACTTCCTGGATCACTTTTTTCATAACTCAATGTTTTAGAAGAAAAAGAAATCTTGGGTACTGGTTCATTTAAGGCATAAGAATTCATGAAAAGACCCATGCAAATCATAAAAAAGCCAAGAAAAGTAAGAGAAACAACTTTCAAATTACTATGAATTTTTAAAAAGAATTGATTCATATTCTTTCCTCCACTATAAAAACAAGGAGCATTTTTTTTCTAAAAAAAAGGAATGCGCTCAGGAGAAAATATAAAAAATTTCCACCCTTCACGATTCCTAATTTTCTCC
>CANQHQ010000040.1 GCA_947623825.1 uncultured Bacilli bacterium | reverse complement strand
TTATTAATAAACACTTTTTGCTCTTCTGTTGGATATAGTCTAAATACATATGCTCTATTAATTAACATTATATTTCCTCCTAATAATTACATTGTAATTCAAACATATGTTTTGGTCAACAAAAATTTACTTTTTTAAGAAAATTCCTTATAAACAAAAAAAGGCACATGGCCTTTATTCTTTTTGTTGTTTTTTCTTTTCCGGATTTTTCATACTTGTCGTAATCATTTCTTCTAATTCAGGGAGAGCCTTCTTATCTAAATTTGACATTGTGATAAATTCTTTTGCCGTATCGATGTAAACTTTTCCCCATAGAATTCCAGATAATACTTTCAAATCATTAAACAAATCTGGGGTAACGGAATCAAAGAAATAACCAAACAAAACTCTTTTTCTACCGATGGCGATTCTTTGATCTGTGATTGCGACTACCGCTGTCGATATGATATCGAACGGGTTATTATTTTTTTGTCCTACAAATACATAAAGCACTTTTTCATCTTGCCTTAGATATTTTTGAACAATGGCGGCATTCTTCTTTAATCGCCAAGCAATCGTTCTTGGGTATCTCTTTTTAAACTCCTTGGCACGTTCATAAATTGAACTTGTCATAAGGATCCCTCCTACTCTTCTACAAAACCGTTTTCTTTCAATAACGAAAGGATTGCGTCCGTTCCACGAGCTCCATTTTTATCTACTTTTTCAATGGCACCATTATTCACAATGGCAAAAGCTGGTGTTCCAAAAGACTGTAAATCTGGATGTAAAGAAGAGAATTCATTCCATGCATCACTCGTCGTTAAATTATCTGTATTGAAGTAATAGATGTCTATATCATATTTGTAAGCGATAGATTTTAATATCGGTTTCTGATATTGACACCAACCACAACCTTCACGACCAATCATAACAAATTTCTTTTCTTGATTATGAATGGCATCTTTCAACTCTTCTAGAGAGATAGAAACAAGTTCTTTTTGTTCTTCCTCGTTCAATTCTTCTCCTTCTACAAGTAATGGATTTTCACTATTTGCGCTTCCTCCTGATCCTGAACCTGATCCTGAAGTGGAATAATTAGTATTTTTATCTTTGCTTCGGTCTCCTACATTTTCAGAGAGGAAGAAAATTCCTACTACTACTAAAATTCCTAATACAATGACTGCCACAGTCTTTAATGTTTCTTTTTTCTTTTCTGTCATTTCTATTTTCCTCCTAATTCACTTTTACGATTCGATTATAACATATCTTCAATTACTTTGACAATTTTTTCGAGTAATTTGTCGATATATTTAAAAATTTGTCCTAACGTATAATCAATTATTTTTTCAATCCAACTTTTCTTCTCGTCTTCTTCTTTCTTCGTTTCTTCTTTCGTTTCTGTTTCTTGTTGTTCTTCTTTTTCCTCTTCTTCTGACCAAATTCCTACTTTCTTCGCTTTGGCAAGCGCTTCCGTGTCCTGTAGAATTGGTGTGTATTTATAATCATCATATAAGTAGGCTACTTCGGCATATCCTAATTCTACTAGACTTTTTTGAAGAAGAACATCATCGACAAAAACCCATGCCAGTCTTCGATTGTATTTATCTTCTTTCTCTGCAGCAGGATCATATTCTAATCGAATTTCTTTGGCTTCTGTAAGTTGGTCACAAGTATAGTTACTGGCATCTTTTCCATAGGCTTCTACTTCTTTGGTCGGATGGACTGTTTCCGGTGTATCTATGGCGAGAAAGCGAGTTTTAAAAATGTTTCCTTCGCTATCCTTAAAATTTGCGGTATCCCCATCGACACATTTTTCTAAGGATACAATTTCGTTATTGTCATCGATTTTCTTGGGTGCGACTTTTTCACTTTGTTCTATCTCATTTCCTTCTTGTTCTTCTTCGGCGTGAATGGTCACTGGACAAAGAATCCAAAGACTACTCCACAACATGATTCCTACCATGATTTTTTGTTTCATATTTCCCCTCCTACTGGTATTTCCATACCTCAATGATTTCTTTTTGTTTCTTTGTATCACTTTTTTTCCCTTGAATTTTAAATTTTCCAACTCCACGAATGGAGAGGATATCTCCTTCCTTTAACAGGTAGGAAAGATCTTCTATTTCTCGATAATTGACGATTACTTTTTTCTCTTGTAGTACTTTTTTGGTCATAGAACGACTTTGATTAGACAAGCGACTTACGATTTGATCTAATCGCATACTGCTGACAATCAAATCGATTTCTTGGAAATGGGATTCTGTCAATTCTATTTTTGGGACTTTTTTCAATGTCACAAGTTGCTTTTTTATTTGATAGAGATTTTCTTCCAAAAAGGAATTCATCTTGGTTAAGTTTGTTAAATAAAACCCCGTTTTTTCTACCAAGATATCACCGATGGTTCCTTTTTCCATACCGATCGAAAATAAAGTTCCTAATACATCTCTATGTTCCACGGTTCCATCCGTTTCTACCCAATACACCGTTATGGGTGATTCTTGGTCTCCGAACACAATGACTCCGTTTTCGCAAAGGGCATGGCAACGAACTAGGTCGTAAGGAATCTTCTTTTCTTCCAGTACACGAGTTACTAATTTTTCTTCATACGGATTTAAAAAATGACTACTTTGAGGAAGACCCGTTCTCTTATATCTTCTATATTTATCTAAAATCGAAGAAATTAGGATGCGATCTTCTTTGGCAAAGCCATTCCATAATTCTATCTTATCTTTCATACTGTCCCCTATTCATTATATCCCATTCTTCTTTTTTTTCTAAGTCTTTTTGTCATAATTTGTCATGACTATTTTTTTACTTTACAGAATAGGATGTACGGAAGGGAGAAAGTCATGGAAAAAGAAAAGATTGGAATACCAAAAGCACTATTGTTTTATCAGTATGGGGAATTATGGATTCGTTTTTTTGAAAAATTAGGATTTGACTTGATTATTAGTCCTAACACCAACTTAGAGATTCTGGAAAATGGGAAAAAATATACGGATGATGAAGCGTGTTTATCACTAAAGATTTATATGGGACATGTCTTTTATCTTTTAGACAAGTGTGACTATCTCTTAGTTCCACGAATTGCGTGTCTCAAGCCTCATGAGAAACTCTGTACTAACTTTTCCGCTTTATATGATTTGGTGCGAAATACATTTGATAAAAAAATCATTCATTATAATATTGATGTCGATAAAAAAGAAGATGAGTTTTACGCCTTTGTCACGATGGGTCTTGAATTAGGATGTCGTTATCGGAAAGTCGTACAGGCTTATCGACAAGCCAAAGAAGAAGAAAAAATGATTTTTGAACGAAGGGTTACCAAACAACAAGTGGAACTCGCTAGTTCGAAAAAGATTCAAATTCTTTTGGCAGGGCACCCCTATCATCTTCATGATGAATTGATTGGGAAAACGTTAGAACGACTATTGAAAAAAGAAGATGTGGATATTCTCTACAGTGATCTTTACTTGGGAAAATACTTAGAGAAAGAAGTAAAACAAATCAGTAAAAAGAACTATTGGACTTATAATCGAGAAATCATGGGGTCTATCGCCCATTATCAAGACAATGTAGATGGAATTCTTCTTGTCAGTTCGTTTCCTTGTGGACCGGATTCTTTGTGTAATGAAATGATTACTCGTACTGTTACGAAGCCTATCATTACCATTGTCGTCGATGAAGCAACAACGGATACTGGACTTTCTACCCGGATTGAAAGTTTTATCGATATTTTAAAGGAAAGGAGAGAAAAAAATGAAGAAAGAAGTCATTAGTTTTCCCCATTTGGGGGATTATTATGTACCCATTCAATTTGTTCTTAAAAAATTAACCAAGCATGAAGTACGACCTTCTCCTCCTATTACTAAGAAAACGATTGAATTGGGGATGCTTCACTCTCCGGACTTTGTCTGTATTCCTTTTAAATATAATTTGGGGAATTTTATCGAGTCTTTAGAAAATGGGGCAACCATCTTATTACAGGCAGGAGGTGGATGTCGTTATGGGTACTATGCCGAAGTACAAGAAAAAATTTTACGAGATTTAGGTTACTCTTTTCAATTTTATTCTCTGATTGATCAAGATCATTTTACCGTGAAAGAGGTTTATCGTACGTTCCGAAAATTGAACCCTTCTCTTTCTTTTGTAAAATTTGCTTACTATGCCCTACTTGCGATTTGGATGATTTACCTCATGGACCGTCAAGATCATTTCATTCGTTCACATATTGGATTTGAGGTACAAGAGGGAAGCTTTGAAGCATTAAAAAAAGAGATGTTGGAGGCTTTTTCAAAAACCAAGGGATATTTTTCTCTTTATCGCACTTATCGGAAATATAAGAAAAAGTTTCAACAGTTAGAAATCCAGCAACCAAAAGACTGCATGAAAGTAGGAATCATTGGAGAACTCTATACTTCGATGGAACCTTTTTCTAGTTATTTTATTGAAAAAGAACTAGCGAAGATGCACATAGAGGTCAAGCGTTTTACCAATGTGAGTTACCTTCTCTATCAAAAAAAATGGCAAACCAAAAGGATGTTACGAAAAATTTCGGAATACTGTACCTATCGTTTAGGTGCCGATGGAATGGATAATGTCTATCGTTGTAAATACCTCATTGACGAAGGCTTTGATGGAATCATCCATATCAAACCTTTTGGATGTACTCCTGAAATTGGCGCCATTCCTATCATTCGAAAAATATGTAATGATTATCAAATGCCTGTCTTATTTTTTTCATTTGATAGTGAAAACAGTGATACTGGAATTAAAACAAGACTGGAAGCATTTTATGATATGTTACAAGAAAGGAAAAAAAGATTATGAATGGATTCTTAGGTATTGATATTGGTTCGATTTCTACGAAAGGGGTCATTATTAATGAAAATAGAGAAATCATCGCAAGTAGTTATCTTTGGACAAAAGGAAATCCGATCGAGGCAGTCAAACAATTACTTCAGGAACTAGAAGAAAAAATAAAAGGAAAAAACATTTCTATTTATGGAGTGGGCACCACTGGGTCAGCACGCCGCCTCATTGGGAGTATGTTAGGTGCCAATATTATCAAAAATGAAATTACTGCCCATGCGATGGGAACCTTATCCCTTCATCCAGATGTACGAACGATTTTTGAAATTGGAGGACAGGACTCCAAGATTATTCTTCTTGAAAATGGGATTGTAACCGATTATGCGATGAATACTTTATGTGCGGCAGGAACAGGAGCCTTTCTATCCAGTCAAGCAGAACGATTAGGCGTCCATGTCGAAGACTTTGGAAAGATTGCCCTCAGTGCGAAGCATCCCACCAAGATTGCGGCCCGTTGTACGGTATTCGCAGAAAGTGATTTGGTTCATAAAATGCAAATGGGATACGCCAAGGAAGATATTATCGCGGGTCTTTGTAAAAGTGTTGTTTCTAATTATTTGAATAATGTTGGGAAAGGAAAGAAAATAAAGGAACCGATTCTTTTTCAAGGAGGAGTTAGTAAAAATATTGGGGTACAAAAAGCCTTTGAAGAAGCGACGGGCTGCCCTGTTTCGGTCGATGATTGTGGTCATTTAATGGGTGCGCTTGGTGTCGCTCTTTTATCCATGAAGCAACCTCTCAAAGAACCCTTTCAATTTTCTGTTACCGACCAAGATTTTGAAACAAAAGGAATCGAATGTCAACGTTGCCCAAACCACTGTGAAATTATTTCTGTAAGAAAAAACAAACAATTCATCGATGCCTGGGGGAATCGTTGTGAAAAAGGGGTTATTCAGAAATAGAAATTTTTGTATTTTCGTAGGAAAAAGTCTAGATAGAACTCTTTATCTAGACTTTTATGATTCACGATATTCGTTTAAAAGGGCATCTAGTTTCGTTTCATACCCTTCAATAGTAGCTCTCTTTTCTTCCAATTCTGTTTCTAATTCTTTTATTTTCTCTTTCAATTCTTCGATTTCGCTGACAAGTCCTTCCTTTTCTTGATTTAGGTTGTAGATTTCATTGGCGTAACGGTCATCACAACTCTGTACTGTTTCCTGACAAGTCGATAGTTGGTGTTCACAAGATTTTTCCCAGGCTTCTCTTTCTGCCTCATGCTGAAGTTCTAACTTTTCGTAAAACTCTTCTTCGTATTTTTTGATTTGATTTATATTTTCTTGTGAGGTACGAATACGAACTTTCATATCAGTTAGTCTCCCATAATTATAAATTTCTCTATGACGGAATCCGTCGAGAACCAATTCTTTTGCCTTTTTATTCGTAATATCAAACTTAGTTTCTTTTGAAATGTAAAACATGTGATTCATTTCATCATAATAGAAATTGATAAGTGAAAAGTCTGAATATCTTTCCGTTTCAATCACTATTTTATCTGAATATTCAGGTGTAGCGAGATAATCGATAGACTCGGCATTACCTTCTACTTGAAGGAAAAAGTTTTCTGCCATTGGAACTTCATATGTCTTTGTTTCCTTTTTGTATTTGGATGTGACTGTTTCTGGTATATCGTCATAAAAATTTAAATTGGAACATTCAATTCCCGTTACAGCGGTTCCGATACTTAAAATCACTAAGGCTGAAAGAAGAAGAAAGCCGATTTTACGAGAAGAATTTTTATGACTGGTTAGCGTATTGTATAGGATTTCTAAGACCAGGTACACCGCAAGAAGGAATCCAATAAGGAGAAGAAACGTACCTAGATAAATGATTTTTTGTATCGCAAGATATAAATCGATGACGAAGGCAACGATCAGCAAGAAGAAAGAAAATAAAAATGGTAAAGCAATTAGAATGATACATACTCGCACAAAACTAAGAAGGAGAAAGCGAATCATACGAACTAAGAGAGATGTTTTTTTAGGAAAATGAATTTCCCTTTGTAACTGACTTGATAAAAATGGTTTTCTTGTCTGCGAATTTTCTTCTGTAGATTTCGATGGATTCGTTTCTTTCTCTTGTTGCGATAGTGTTTCTTTCTGGGTCCTTTTTTCTTCTTTTTGTTGGGATGGAGTTTCTTTCTGAATTCTTTGTTCTTCCTTCTCTTCCTTTTCAGAAGAATTTTCTAAGCGAGATAGTTTTTCTTTTTCTCGTTCAACAAAAAGAGTTTTATAAATGTAGTAGAAACAGAAAACGGAGAAAATCACATAGGAAATATGTAAGATAAAATTCCAAAGGTTCGAAAGAAAACCTCCTATTTTTGGTCCAAAGGAAAGAAGAAGATTTTCTCCTAAAAAGTAAAGTTGTTTTACTGGAATTTCCATCAAGAGAAAAAAGAGAATAAGAAGGAGAATTCCTAAGTAATATTTCATTCTTTGCATCCATTTTTTCTTTTCTAGAATATGAATCGTGTCCAACATTGTCGAGATGACTTCATCGATAATACCTTGAAGCGTTAGTTTTGACTTTTCTTCTTTCTTAATCTCTTTAATGTCATCATTCGTAAGTTCGTCAAGACTGCATTGAAATAATTTACAAATCGCAAGTAACTTATCCATTTCTGGATAGGTAAGACCGGATTCCCATTTTGAGACTGCCTGTCTGGTTACTTCTAATTGATCTGCTAATTGTTCTTGAGAAAGTTTATTTTCTTTTCTCAATTTTTGGAGTTTTTCACTGAATTTCATTTTTTTCACCTCATCCTCATCTTATAGGAAACTTGGTTGCGTTTCTACCAACTTTCAGTTGTTTTTATGTATATTTTTAGTTGCTTTTCGTTATTATACCATTTTTTTATGTGACAAAAATAAGATTCGACAAAATTTCTTTTTTATGGTAAAATAAGTCCTACTTTGTGGGGTGATTCTCTATGGAAATAGAAGATGAAAAAAATTGCTTTGTTTCTAATTTATCTTATCTACTTGAAAGGGAGATCGAAAAAATCGATCAGGAAATAGAAAAAGAACATGAGACCAACTCTTTTTCCACTGTTCGAAATCTCGTTATTTTTACAAGTTATTCTTTTTTCCGTCGAATCATTCATTTTTGTACTCCCTTTTCTTTTTTTCCATTTAAAATTATTCCACGGCGAAAACATGCTTATGCTATCTATGATCAGAAACATTGGCACTCCTTCTCTTTCTTGTCCGACTATGTGAAAACACCCTTTGATAAAAAGAATCTTATTCATTGGAAAGGACGATATCAGGAGGATTTCTTACGTTCCATTCGTATCGCTGCTTCTTCATTTTTAGATCAAGCATATTTATTACTCTCTTACGAAAAGAACCCTTATCAAAAATCTTATCACCTTAACTATCTCGTTATGTATCAAAAAGAAGGTCAGACAAAAATTCTCAGTTACACGAATAATCTAATTATGGAAAAAGATTCTTATTTTTCTCTTTTTGATGTTCATCTCTTAGGAAAAATTCCACAACTAATGTTATACCAAATACATGAAAAGTCTTCTCCAGAAGATTTCATGACACAGGTTTTATTTTCCATTCTTTTTTCCGAAGAAATTCAAAACGATTTTGGGAAGAAGAACCCGAATTTCGTTCAAAAATATGATGAAGCTGGAATTCATTTTTCTTTTTCTGAACTGTATTATCAGCATTTAGGTGTAGATGAAAAAAAGGATTATACCACGCATGGGACACTTGAATTTAATGATATTCATTCTTTTACCTTACAACCTTCTTCTCTTCCACGTTCTATTCAAGTGGTAGGAGATCATACCTACTGTTATAAAGGAAAATATCATTTTACTCTCCTTTCGGATTCTCTTCCGGAAGAAGCCAAAGAATTTCGAGAGGTACTTCTCAGTGAAAGACGATTACATTTTTGTCATTTAAATTCTGCCAATATGGCATTTGTCTTTGAACAAGAACACCCTTACATCGTTTTTGGAATGATACCGATGAATGAGGCGGAATCGTTTCATCATAGTTGGGTAGAAAAAGAGGATGAGGTCATTGACTTTAATCTCAATATCATTATGAAAAAAGAAGATTACTATCAAATGTATCAGCCGATTGTACTTCAAAAAACTTCCATAGAAGAATATTGCGAAAATTGTTTTTTACTCATCCATACACTTCAACTTCCATTGGAACCATTTCTTGTAAACTCTGTTGGTCCAGAATTGAAAAAAGATTTTATGAAGCGAAATGCGTTCCTTGTCGAGAAAAAGGAGAGCGAATAGAGAAAAAATTTTAAAAATAGCAGAATTGCGAAATATCAATCCTTAAAAGTTTTTAAAAATCACAAAAAAAACTCTAGTTTTAAAATAAACTAGGGCTTTGTTTATACTTCGATTAAAGAACATTGTTGTGTTCTTTTTTTTTATTATTATAAAGGAAGGACGGAAAGATTTTTGAGATAATTTTTTTATTCTTCTATTCGAATTCGCATCATGGAATCTTTTTCTACTTCTTCTTCTAATGGAAGTATTAATACTTCTTCTGGATGACAAGCTTTTTCCAATCGATTTCCCTCTTTATCATAGATTTGTGTCACAGTAAAAGAAATCGTTTTACCACTTGGAGTAAAAATTTCTACGGGAGTGTTGGGTTCAAAATAATTTCGTTCGGATAAGATTACTCTCTTATTTTCTTTATCGTACCCTATTACTTGCGCTAAAAAATCTTGATTCGATAATTCCTGTCTTCCTGTGTAATATTGATCTGTTTCATCCGCCTCATGGGTTAAGTAATGTAGACTCGTTTCGCGATTCGCTACACGATTTAGAAGTTTTAGTTGTAAGCGAAGAAAGTCTTCCGTTAGTTCTTTTTTCTCATAGGCATCAATGATTTTTCGATAACAAGAGAGAACGGTCGCCAAATAGTAGTGCGAACGCATTCTTCCCTCGATTTTAAAACTACGTACGCCTATATCCATCATTGTAGGAATCAGGGTGGCGGCATTTAAATCTTTGGTTGCCATCGTGAACTTCTTTTCCTCTTCACTATCTATATCAAAGGCAAAACGGCATACTTGGCTGCATCCCCCACGATTGGAATCCCGGTTCGTCAAATAATTAGATAAGGTACATCTTCCACTGTAAAACGTACACATGGCTCCATGAATGAAAATTTCTATATCCATTCCTGTATCGCGAATGATTTCAGCGATTTCATCCAAGGACAATTCTCTCGCGAGAACGACTCGATCTACTTTCTGTTCCTTCCAAAAAAGCACGGCTTCTTTATTGGTAGTAGAGGCTTGAGTACTGACATGGACTTCACATCTTGGAAAATGTTGCTTGATATATTGGATGATCCAGGGGTCACTTACGATGAAAGCATCAATTCCTGCTTCATAGGCTTCTTTTAAATAATCGAAAACTCCATCTAAATCTTCATTATGGAAAACAATATTGACGGTTAGATAAACTTTTTTATTTAGATGATGGGCAAAATCACAGGCTTCCTTGATTTCACCCATACTAAAATTGGTGGCATTGGCTCGTAGGCTATATTCTCTTCCCCCAATATATACAGCATCGGCTCCATATAAAAGGGCAATCTTTAATCGTTCTAAGTCTCCTGCGGGAGATAATAATTCTACTTTTTTCACGATTTTCATCTGCCCCCTTTTTCCTCTTGGGATTTTTCCTTTTTCACTTTGTAAATGGTCTTTTTATAGAAGAAGTTTGTATAATCTCCTATCCGCTCATTCATTTTATCTATGATTTGATTCCGTTCTTCTAGCGATTGTTGTTTCCAATTTTGTCTTATATTCACAAAAGTATCAATCACTTGATTTCCTACTTTCCTCTCGATGCCATTCATATCCAGAATTCCATAATTCATGTCATTTTCTAAAAGAGAATAGATTGGTTTCGTTCCATTTATCACTTTTCCAAAGAGAATGGTGGTACCTGCTTTCGACTCTTTTATCAAAAGACTATCTTCTGTTTTTTCTGTTAATCGATATATTTCTTTTCCAGGATTTTTTTGAACGTCCTTGAAGTAATTTGTCACTAAACTTCTGCGTGAGTGAGAGACTACAGGATATCCAAATAATTGAACAAATAGTTTCATTTTTGTTCTTTTTTTAATTTCTATCATTTCGTCTAAAGTAATTTCGTTCGAAAGATATCCATAAGATACTCCTTGATTATAGTAATAATTACAAGTATGGTAGTTGGTTACCATGTGTGTTTGATTCCATACCAATGAAAGAGGCAATTTATTTCTTTTGACGAGTTCTAAAATGGATAGATCATAGAAAAAAAGACCTTGGATTGGGAATCTTGAAAGGGACTCTAAGTTGGCTTCTAACTCTTTTAGTTCTTCATTACGAATATTTTTATTCATGGCTAAAAAAAGAGGATACTTGGGGGCTAATTTTTTTACTTCCTCTAATGAAATTTCAGGATAGTTGACTGAGAATCCTTTAACTCCAAAAAGAAAGGCGTCGATGCCTTTCGATAGATAAAGTTCTAAGTCATCGTCTTTTTTTGGTACTACGACAAACTTCATACTTTTCCTTCTTTCATCTAAACGCCTTTATTATATCATAATTTTTTCTATTAATAAAGATTCGAGCTAGTTCCCTTTTTCGAATGAGATTTTTTCCTTATTTTAGTTTTTTCTCTTTGAATTTTTCTTCCGAATTCGGAATAGCTTTCATCATACGGTCAATCATAGAGATATAAGAAGAGTACTTTGATTGTTTCTTCTCCGAACTTGAAGAATCTACTGTCTCTTGATTTCCTTCTTCTATATAAGATAATCTATAATGTCCTGATTCTTGGATTAATCTTTTCCATTGATTCATTGATACTTTTCCATCTGATTCCAATTTTAGAAATTCTGCATCTTCTAAAATATTTTCTTTCATGTTTTTCCATTGCCATTCATCTGTAATTGGTGAAAGTAATTTTATTAAAGCGATTAATTCAAAGAGACTTAAATTTCTCTGCCCGGGTTGATGATAAAATTTCGTTATTTCTTCGACAACCCATGTCTGATTTCTTTCTAGATGTTGAATGAGATTCATGACTGTTTCTACGTGATTACATAGAGATGGACTAAAAAGAATGGGAAGAGTGGCATCTAAAAAATCTAACAAAATAGGATTGGTTGGATGAAGTGGGAGTTGCTTATCCAAAAAGTAAAGGAATTGTTCTTTTGGCAATACCTCAATAGTTCGAATGGAAACCAGTTTCTTAACAAAGTGGCAAATCGTTGGCAACGTAGGTTCATCACGATGATTTAAAACTCGATTTATAACTTCTTCTTTGTATTCCTCATCGATTTCAGAAGACTCAATAAAGTTATATTTAAAATATGTATTTGTAAATAAATCCAATAGCTGATGTTTGGCATCTTGCGTATTTAGAGTCAAAAGTTTGGCAATCAGATGCATATAAACAGTTCGATTAGAAAAAGTTGGACAATCTACAATCTGTTTCATTTCTTCGCATAATTCATCGACTTCTTTTCCAAATACACCTACCTGAATTTTTCCTTCCATTACCATTGAAATTAGGTTTTTATCGAAGCTTTTCCAACCAATTCGATATAAAATCGGTTCAAATGTTGCATCCCCATGGACAGGGTCTACAATAAACTCGGAATGTTTCATGACATAACAGTATACACGAACTATCGTATCTACTACTTCCTCTCGTTGCGTTAAAAACAAAGAAAGCCACAAATTTAGGTGTTCCATTGTTTCTATTCTTTCATAGAACTGTGGCAAGTAATTTTTAATAGAAGAAACCAGAAAAGCAAAAGATTCCATTTTTTTAGGATGATTTGCCATTTTTTGTATGTTGTGAATTAAGGCGATCGCATCCTTTGCATCTAAATCTTCTTGAAATTTCTTAGATAAATTTTCTAATATTTCGGAAAAATAATCAGTATAGACCTTATTTGGTTTAGACAATTCCTTTAGTATTTCTTTTGAGAGAATCTCATCAAAATCTAAATATTTATTAAAATAAAATGAAATGGCTCTTTCTTTTGAAGAACTTTGGTCTTTTGGTAATAAATATTCTAAAACCTCATCGTCCTCTTGAATTAAACGAGAAAAGAAATCTTTATCCTGACAATCAATTTCTTTTTCTTCTGCATATGCCAAAATTTTTCTAATTTTATTTAATTGTTGTTCACCCATATTAACATCCCCTTACTTCATTGCGACTCCCACTTGTGGTCTTTATTATATATCTTTTTACTAAAAAAGCAAGGAAATCTTTCATCTTCTTATTTTTGCATTAGAGATTGTAATTGATTTGAGGTAAGACCCGTGTATTTTGAAATCAAAGATAATTCTACATTGTCTTTTAGCATTGTAAGGGCAACTTGATGTATTCCTTTATCTAACCCGATTTTCTCTCCTTTATTTAAACCAATTTTTTCTCCCTTATCCAATCCAATTTTTTCTCCTTTTGCCATTCCTCTTTCTAGCCCTCTTTCTTCTGCTTCTTCGCTTTGTCGATAGATTTCTTGTTTGTAATCATAGGCTTTCTGTCGTTCTTTGTCATATAACTTCACAATCGTTGTCTTCTTACTTGCTTTCTTTGCCTCTTCTACATATTCTTTCATAATCTCATTCCTTTCACATATCTCTTTTATTTCTTCTTCATTCGTTTCATTACATATAAATAAAAATTCCTCTAGCTCTGTCAACTTTTCTTTATTGTAATATTTCTTCTTAATGTTTGGGAGATAAATATAAATTATTGTAATCTTATCTGTGAGAAGCGTTCCTTTCTCATCCCGATATTGGTATACTTCCATAACTTCTTCATGACCTTCAAAACTGAAATTATTAATATTAATTTGAACGACGTTCTGATACTCATCTTTCTTTCCACGTTTCATTTTTCTTTTATAGATATCACCAAGATAAGCAATATTTCTTTCAAGGCTAGAAATGAGAGGATTATTATTGATTTCGATATTATAGTATCGATCTCCTACGGAACAAAGCAAATCTAAAATTTTCTTGGAGTCGTGATAATTTTCTTTTTCCAAAGCCTCTTTTTCGAAACGAATGGTTTC
>CANQHQ010000039.1 GCA_947623825.1 uncultured Bacilli bacterium | reverse complement strand
CCTAGAAATAGGTCTATGTTAGTATGGTTTAAAATTTTTTTAAATTTTTTATTGATTTTTATTAGCAAGTTTTTTTGTCGAAATTTTTTAGCACTCTAGTGTTGACAATTGCTAATTCTCGTCATATAATGGTATTAGCACTTGGGAAAAAGTAGTGCTAGGAGGTTCGGATGCTTACACAGAGACAAAATGAAATATTGAAATTGATTGTCATTCATTATATTCAACTTGCCAAGCCAGTAGGATCGAATTTACTTTGTAAAAAATTAAACTGTTCTAGTGCTACTGTGCGAAGTGAGATGGCAACGCTAGAGGAATTGGGGCTTTTGGAAAAGACCCATACTTCTTCTGGAAGAATTCCCAGTGAAAAGGGATATCGTTATTATGTCGATCATTTGATGAATCCAAAGGAAATCAATGGTGAGGATTTATTAAAACTACAGATTATTTTCCATAATCATGAGTTAGAGTTAAGCGATTGCTTAACAGAAAGCCTCAAATTAATTTCGGAGATTACTTCTTATACCTCGATTGTCTTAGGAAAAACGAGTCATGAAAACCATTTGAAGGAAGTCAATGTGGTTCCTTTGGATGCAGAGAACATGATTGCGATTGTCATTACCGATAAAGGACATGTCGAGCATAAGAAAGTCAGTTTTCAAAACGTTTCTTTGGAAGAAATTAAGAAGACCGTTTCTCTCATTAACGATTTGATTGCGGGAACACCGATTGACGAAGTAAGTAGTAAACTCGAGTTTGAAATTAAACCCATTATCGGACGTTACGTCAAAGAACATGAGATTGTTTATAATACTTTTTATCAAGTATTTAAAGATTTCTCCAATAAAAATATTAATGTGGTAGGAAGAAACAATTTCTTAAAACAACCAGAGTTTAACAATATTGATAAAATTCGAACGATTTTTGGGAAATTAGATGATAAAGAGTTACTTACGAATATTGAAAGTGATAATAACGATATTAAGGTTTATATCGGAAAAGAAAATCATTTGGATGACGATGTGACCATTGTTCAGACGAAGTATAAAACACCATCTCAGGAAGGAACGATTGCGATTGTAGGACCAAAACGAATGGATTATGATCGAGTAGTTTCCCTTCTAGAATATATTAAAGAGAATATAGAAGATAAGGAAGAGTGACATGGAGAAAAAGGAAAAAGAAATGAGAGAAGAAACAACCAAAGAAGCAACACCAGAAAAAGAAAAAGAGACAACTAACCAAGAATGTCATTGCGGTCATGATAAAAAACATGGCTGTCATCATAGTAAAAAAGAAGAAACCTTGAGTGAAGAATTACAACAAGCGAAACAGACCATCTTAGAGTTACAGAATAAACTTATGTATGCCCAGGCAGATGCCATTAACTATCGAAAGAGAAAAGATGAAGAAGTAGCCAACTTTTATAAATTTGCGAATCAAGATTTGATTACGGATTTGTTGGCGGTTCTTGGAAATCTTGATCATGCGATGGCTATTGTGCCTGAAACAGAGAAAGAAAAAAAGATTCAGGATGGGGTTCATATGATTGCGACCCAATTTCAGGACATTTTAAAAAAATATGGTGTCGTGGAAATCGAGGCGTTAGGATACCCATTCGATTCCAATTATATGGAAGCCATGATGGTAGGAAATGATCCTGAAAAACCAGATGATATGGTTCTAGAAGTCCTTATGAAAGGATATAAATACAAAGAAAGGGTCATCAAACCTGCTGTAGTAAAAGTGAATAAAACGACAGAAAATAGTCAAAAACAAGAAATAGAGAATAATGAGAAAGGAAATGAATAATTATGAGTAAAATCATTGGTATTGACTTAGGAACGACCAATAGTTGTGTCGCTGTTTTAGAGGGAGGGGCTGCTACGGTTATCCCTAATCCAGAAGGGGGAAGAACGACACCTTCCGTTGTATGCGAAAAGAAAGGGGAACGAATTGTCGGAGATGCCGCAAAACGACAGGCTTTAACGAATCCGAATACGATTTCTTCTATCAAGAGATTAATGGGAACTTCAAAGAAAGTAGAGATGGAAGGAAAGAAATATACACCAGAAGAAGTATCCGCAATGATTCTTTCTTATATGAAAGATTATGCTGAAAAGTATTTAGGAGAAAAAGTAACGAAAGCGGTTATTACGGTTCCTGCTTACTTCAACGATGCCCAAAGACAAGCAACAAAGAATGCAGGTAAGATTGCCGGATTGGAAGTAGAAAGAATTATCAACGAACCAACGGCTGCTGCTCTTGCTTTCGGACTTGATAAACAAGATAAGAATCAAACTGTACTTGTTTACGATTTAGGTGGAGGTACGTTCGATGTATCTATCCTTGAATTAGGAGATGGAATTTTTGAAGTAAAATCCACTGCTGGTAATAATAAACTTGGTGGAGATGACTTCGACAATTTATTGATGGATTATTTGGTTTCAGAATTCAAGAAAGAAAATGGAATCGATTTAACGAAAGATAAATTAGCTATGCAACGTTTGAAAGAAATTTCAGAAAAAGCAAAGAAAGATTTGAGTGGAATGACTTCTACGCAAGTTTCAGCACCATTTATTTCTCAGGGAGAAGATGGACCACTTCATCTTGATATGACTATCACTCGTGCGAAATTTGAAGATTTGATTCGTGATTTGGTAGAATCTACTTTAGGACCAGTTCGTGATGCGTTAAAAGATGCAAAATTAAAGGCTAGTGATATCGATAAAGTCATTTTAGTTGGTGGATCAACACGTATCCCAATGGTTCAAGAATTGGTTGAAAAAGAACTTGGACAAAAACCTTCTCACGAAGTAAATCCAGATGAGGCCGTTGCCATTGGTGCCGCTATCCAAGGTGGTGTTCTTACTGGAGAAGTAAACGATATTGTTTTACTAGATGTTACCCCTCTTTCTTTGGGTATTGAAACTTTAGGTGGCGTAATGACACGTTTAATTGAAAGAAATACGACGATTCCAACATCGAAGAGCCAAGTATTCTCTACCGCTGCGGACAATCAACCGGCTGTAGATATTCATGTTCTTCAAGGTGAACGTAGTATGGCTGCTGATAATAAAACATTAGGAAACTTCCAATTGACAGGAATTCCTGCTGCTCCTCGTGGTGTACCACAAATCGAAGTAAAATTCGATATCGATGCGAATGGTATTGTCAATGTAACAGCGAAAGATTTAGGTACGAATAAGGAACAAAAGATTACGATTACTTCGAATACAAATTTAACGGATGAAGAAATCGAAAGAATGACAAAAGAAGCAGAAGCACATAAAGAAGAAGACGCCAAGAGAAAAGAAGAAGCAGATACAAGAAATGAAGCAGAACAAATGATTTTCCAAACCGAAAAAGCCATAAAAGACTTGGGTGATAAAGTAGAGGAGAAAGAGAAAGAAGAGGCTGAAGGATTAATTAAAGACTTGAAAGAAGCCTTAGAAAAAGATGACATCGAAGATATCAAAAAGAAGAAAGATGCTTTGACAGAAAAAGCAATGGCTTTGGCTACCAAGGTATATCAACAAGTTCAAAGTGAACAAAAAGATACTTCTTCTGATTCTTCTGAATCAAATCATGATGATTCTAGTGATGTAAAAGAAGCAGATTACGAAGAAAAATAATAAAAAAAAACAAAGGCTAAGTTCTAGAATTTCTAGGACTTAGTTGTTTGTTATCTAAGGAGAGATTATGAATAAAGAACGATTACGAAAAGATCAACTAGAAGAATTTACTTGGGATTTAGGTCAAATGTATCCATCGATGGAAGATTTAGAACAAGATGTTTCGAAAGTAGAGAAAGGGATTGTCGATCTTGTCGCTCAACGTGGAACGGTTGGAAAGAGTGAACAAACGCTTCTTTCTTTCTTGAAGAAAAGTGAAGAGATCGAACGCATTTTGTATCGATTAGAAACGTATGCTTTTCGCAAATATGATGAGGATATCTCGAATGTCGATAGTCAGGCTTTATTAGGAAAAATGAAAAATTTAGCGAATCGCTATGCTTCGGAAACGGCTTTCTTTGTGCCAGAGATTTTAGAAAATGAGTTTTCGAAGATCGAAGGTTTTCTCAATAAAGAAAAAGAATTAGAGCCTTATCGTCTTCTTTTAGAACATATTTTTCGTATGAAACCATACACTTTATCCGAAAAGGAAGAAAAGATTTTATCTAATTTGTCGATGCCTTTAGGAGAAAGTGAGCAGATTGCGGATATCGTAAGAGATTCCGAATTACAATTTGGAACTATTTTAGACGAAGAGGGAAAAGAAGTTCTACTAACCAATGAAAACTATTTAATTTATAATAAAAGTAAGAATCGTGAAGTTCGTAAAAATGCGTTTCTTACGATGTATCATTCTTATGAGAAGTATAAAGAGACTCTCACAGCGACTCTATTAGGACATGTTGCGGCGACTTCGAAAGTGAATCAAATACGTGGCTTTTCTAATAGTTTAGACGCTAGTCTCTTTCATAATCGGGTTCCTAGAATTGTGTATGAGAATTTAAAGGCAGTCGTACATGAAAGAATGGATTTGATGGATACATATATTCAGTTAAAGAAAAAAGTTCTTCAAATCAAGGATTTCGCACTTTATGATACCTATGTGAATTTAGAGGGAGAAAGCGAAAAGAAATATACGTACGAAGAAGCGAAACAGATCGTTTTAGATGTCGTTTCTGTCTTTGGAGAAGAATATAAAAAGACCATTGAACGGGCTTTTCAAGAACGTTGGATTGATGTGTATCCAAACAAAGGAAAAAGAGGAGGAGCGTATTCGGCAGGAAGCTACGACACGTATCCTTATGTCCTTTTAAATTTCCAAGGAAATTACCACGATGTATCGACTTTAGCTCATGAATTAGGACATTCGATGCATACGTATTATTCCAATCATAACCAGTCATTTTATAATAGTAATTATAAGATTTTTGTGGCAGAAGTGGCTTCTACGGTCAATGAAATGCTTCTTAATTACTACATGTTAGAACATACAGAGGATGTGAAAGAGAAAAAATCCATCCTTAGTGAAATGATGGAATTATTTAAATCGACGATTTATCGTCAGACAATGTTTAGTGAATTTGAAGAGTATCTTTTCGATACGTATGAAAAAACAGGTGTATTTACAAACCAAATGTTATGTGATAAATATTATGAATTGAATCAAACGTATTTTGGAAAGCATGTCCATATCAATGATGAAATTCGGTACGAATGGGAACGAGTTCCTCATTTCTATTATAATTTCTATGTTTATCAGTATGCGACGGGGTTATCGGCTGCTTGTGCCATCGTCGATCGGATTCGTAAGAAGGAAAAAAATGCCGTTTCGGATTATCTTTCTTTCTTGAAGACAGGAGATTCCTTAGATCCAGTCGATGAATTAAAAGTAGCAGGAGTCGATATGACGACGAAAGAACCGATCGAACGGGCTTTGGATATGTTTGAAGAGATTATGATGGAATATCAAAAACTATAACAGAAAAGGGTGGTAGAATGGAAAAACGAGATTATTATGAGGTCTTGGGTGTAGATAAGAATGCTTCTAGTGATGAGATCAAATCCGCTTTTCGTCGATTAGCCAAGAAATATCATCCAGATGTAAGCAAAGAACCAGATGCGGAAGCAAAATTTAAAGAGGTACAGGAAGCATATGCGGTTTTATCGGATGAAACAAAACGAAAACAGTACGATCAATTTGGTCATGCGGCTTTCCAAAATGGTGGTGGCAATGGCGGTGCTGGATTCGGTGGTTTCGATTTTTCTGGCTTCGATTATGAAGATATTTTCGATAATATCTTTGGTGGATTTGGTGGCTTCGGCGGAAGTGGTCGTTCTCGAGGAAGTCGTCCAACGAAGGGAAACGATTCGTTGGTTCGGATGAAATTGTCTTTTGAAGAGGCTGTATATGGAACGAAAAAAGATTTGGATTTGGACGTCATTGAAGAGTGTGACGAATGTGACGGAGTGGGTGGATTTAACGAAACGACGTGTGAGAAATGTCATGGTAGTGGAACCATCACAACGGAACAACGAACGATTTTAGGAAGTTTTCTTTCTAAAACGACTTGTCCAAACTGTGGCGGAAAAGGAAAAACATATAAGAGAAAATGTACGAATTGTAACGGAAGTGGTCGCGTCAAGAAAAGAAAGACCATTGAAGTCAAAGTACCAGCAGGAGTCGATAATGGCAATCGCCTTCGTTTATCTGGAAAAGGTTCGGCTGGAGCGAACGGTGGACCAAATGGAGATTTGTATATTGAATTTTCGGTTGCGGAACACGATTTCTATGTCCGGGATGGAGACGATATTTATCTAGAGACTCCTATTACGATTGCCGAAGCGATTCTTGGAACGAAAAAAGAAGTTCCTACTTTATTTGGTAATGTGGTTCTTACGATTCCTGAAGGAAGTGAATCGGGCGAAAAGCATCGTATTAAAGGAAAGGGAATCAATAATGAATCTTCTCATCATAAGGGAGATATGTATATTGTCTTAAAAGTCGTGACACCTAAGAAATTAACGAAGGAGCAAAAGAAAATCGTTGAAATGTTGCGGGATACCGGATTGGAAGACTCTGAAACGCGAAAATTCCAACAATTTGTCTCGAGGAATAATTAAAAAGAACAAGGATGTGGGTCCTTGTTTTTTCTTTTTAATTTTCTTTTCTTTCGTTCTCTCTCGTTTTCTCTACTTTTTCTTGTCCTTCTTTCAATCGATCTAATTTTTCTTTAATTTGTTTTAACATTCGTTCGTTGGGAGAAGTGTCTTTTGGAATGTAGTATTTCCGATGCTTTAGATTGTTCGGTAGATATTGTTGAACGACGAAGTTATTTGGATAATCGTGAGGATATTTGTATATCGTCGAATGAATTCGAATGGTTTCTGGAATATCGTCACAGCGACCGCTTTCCACATCTTCGATGGCTTTATCTAAGGCGAGATGAGCGGTATTCGATTTTGGCGATAGAGCCATTTCTACGATGATTTCCGCAAGGGGAATTCTGGCTTCTGGAAGACCGACTAATTCACTGGCATGGATGGCGGCCATTACTCTAGGACCAATATCAGGATTGGCTAAGCCAATATCTTCGTAGGCGATGACACTCATTCGTCGATAGATGCTATCTAAGTCTCCGATTTCAATTAATCGTGCCAAGTAGTGAAGGGAAGCATCGACATCACTTCCTCGAATGGACTTTTGAAACGCACTTAATAAGTCGTAATGACCTGATTCATCTTTGTCTGAGACGATGACGGGTTTATTATTGATATTTTTTATCAGGTCTAAGGTGACGGTTTTCTCATTTGATGAATAAAAGGCCATTTCTAGTAAATTGTAGGCATAACGTAGGTCACTTCCAGCGAGATTGGCAATATGAGTAATCGCTTCTTCGTCGATTTGGATTCCTTCTAAGTCAGGATGTTTGGTGGCTCTATGGAGTCCTTCGATGATATCTTCTCGCGTTAGATCTTTTAATTCGAAGATTTGACAACGACTGCGGATAGCAGGATTAATTTTATAATAAGGGTTACTTGTCGTCATACCGATTAACGTAATGAGACCACTTTCTAATTGCGGAAGAAGTAAATCTTGTTTATCTTTATTTAAACGATGAATTTCATCCATAATGAGAACGATTCCATCGTACATTTTGGCTTCTTCTACGACGGTATCAAAATCTTTTTTATTGTTCATCGTGGCGTTCAAGAATCGGTAACGTACCCCAAGGTCATTGACCATGGCGGTCGCAATTGTTGTTTTTCCGATTCCTGGTTTGCCATACAGAATCATCGAAAAGATTTTTTTGTTTTTTACGAGATTTCGTAGAATTTTTCCTTCTCCTAAGAGATGTTTTTGTCCAAGAACCTCTTCGAGAGTTTGCGGAGTCATTTTTAACGCTAATGGTTTATTCATTTCTATCACCAATTTTTATTCTATCAAAAATGTTTTTGTTTTGAAATAAGGGAGCGTATCTTTTTCGTGATTCTATCGAAAGATGTGATATAATAGAAGTACATGGGTGATAAGAATGAAGGAAAAAGAAAAAACGGAATTCGAACGGACCCCTCTTCAAAGAGAGATGGAAGAGTACCTAAAATATATTTTAATTGAAAAGAATTTGACGCAGAATACAAAAGAATCTTATGAGGATGAACTACAAAGTTATCTTTCATTCTTAAAGGAGAAAAAGAAGAAAATTGAGATTACTGATATTACATACGAAGATATATTGGATTATCTAAAGGAAAGAAATTCCGTAAGAAAGCCTCAATCGATTGCTCATACCATCACGGCGATTCGGAATTTTCATAAATATTATGTGAAGATTGGGGTACTTAAGAAAGATGTTTCCAAGAATTTAGATCGTCCCAAATTAGCGAAACAATTACCCGTGACTCTATCGGTCGAAGAAGTAGATCGTCTTTTGACGTTTGATGTTCAGACACCCTTTGATTATCGTAATAAGGCAATGTTAGAATTGTTGTATGGAACAGGGCTTAGAATTAGTGAATTACTTAGTTTAACGAGAAATGATGTGGATTTTGTCAATTGTACCGTTCGTTGTATGGGAAAGGGACGGAAAGAGAGAATTGTTCCTATCAATGATTACATTATTGATTCCCTTTCTGCTTATTTGCAGATTCGCCCTCAATTAGAAAAAGGAAAGCACGTAGAGAATTTATTTTTGAATAATCATGGACAAGCGATTACGCGGCAGGGATTTTTTAAAATTTTAAAGGCAATGCTTCGAGAAAAAGGTTTGAATCCTAATGTGTCACCTCATACCTTACGACACAGTTTTGCGACACATTTACTGGAGAATGGGGCAGACTTAAGAGTGATTCAAGAAATGCTTGGACATAGCGATATTGCGACGACACGGATTTATACCCATATTTCGAATCAAAAGGTTCGATCGGATTATAATGAATTTCATCCTAGGAAAGATGAGGAGTGAGTATTATGAAATTTAAACGAATATTTTTAGTAGTGTTAGATTCTTTGGGAGTAGGGGAAGCCCAAGATGCAGATAGTTATGGGGATACGGGTGCGAATACATTAGAACATATCAAAGAAAATTATGATTTGTTTATCCCAAATTTAGAAAAACTAGGTTTTTTAGATACGTTAACCATGGCAGAAAGAGAAAATGTGAATGCTTATTATACGATTGCGCGACCAACCAATCCTGGAAAGGATACGTTAACGGGACATTATGAATTATTGGGCGTTCGTAATTTGGTTCCTTTTAAGACTTTTACCGAGAATGGCTTTCCAAGAGATTTATTAGATCAGATTGAAAAAATTACGCAACGTCGCGTCATTGGTAATAAAAATGCCCAAGGGATGGATATTATCAACGAATTAGGAGAAAGACATTTACAGTATGGTTTTTTAATTCTATATACTTCGAATGGTTCTAATCTTTATATCGCAGCGCATGAGGATGTGATTCCGACTGCCAAATTATATGATTATGCCGATAAGATTCGGGCGATTACGATGACAGAAGAATTGAAAATAGGACGTGTCATCGCACGTGTTTTTACAGGAAAACCAGGAAATTTCAAATTTACGAATGATCGCTACGATTTGGCAGTCAAACCACCGACGAAAAGTGTTTTCAATCTCCTTCAGGAAAAAGAATATGCGACGATTGCGATTGGAAAGATTGCCGATGTATTTGATGATGATGGTATCTCAAAGAAGATTCAGGCGAAAAATAATACAGAAGCTTTAAATAAATTGGGAGATATCATGGAGAAGAATTTTCAAGGACTATGCGTATGTAATTTGAATGATTTTGATCAGTATGGTCATCAACGGGATTTAGAAGGATATGCTCATGCCATTGAAGAATTTGATGTAGAAGTTCCGATGATTTTAAATAAATTAGAAATGGAAGATTTGTTGATTTTAACAGCCGATCATGGATGTGATCCAACTTTTTCTGGTAGTGGACATACACGTGAAAATGTTCCTGTTATCCTTTTTGGACGGAATTTGCGGGAGCCAGCACGTTTGGAGGTTTTAGACTCCATGGGAGATATTGGGGCAACCATTGCAGAAAACTTTGGAGCGACTCAATTATTACTAGGGAAGAGTTTCCTTGATCAATTAAAATAAAATGATAGAGAAGGGGGGGAGAGTTCCTCTCTTGATGGAAAAGAAGTTATTTTGGAAGAAGAATTTCTTCTTTTCTTTTTAGGTAAAAAAGAAATTGTTAGGGAAGGGGAAGACTAGGGGAAGAACTATTTATATTTTTATATTTATGGATGAATTTTTATTTTATAAAAAAAATAGGAGAGGGGACCTTCCCCTTCTCCTTTTCTTTTACTTATCACATTCAAAACTTTTACAGATGGTTTCTTTTTTATCTGTTGCATCATTTTGATTACAAGTACAGTCTACTTCAATTTCTCCTAAAGTACAGCATTTATTATCGCAATTCTGATACTTACAGGATTCTACTTTGCATTTTATTGCTTGATGTCCTTCATCTGCTTTTTGCTTTTTACTCATTTTATCCCTCCTAATGATAGTATGGATGTTATTTTCATTCTTATTCTATTTTTTCGTTTTCTGAGAGGAATCGACTATTCCTTTTATGGATCATTATCTTCCTCGAAGAAAGGAGGAATCGAGGTGGGTAATTCTTCATCTTTTCATATCTCGATTCCTTCTAGAGACTTATTACGAATCTAGGTGAACTTGAGGTTGGATTAAGAGATAAGAAATTATGTTGGAATTGAGTCCGTAAAAGATATTTATTAGAAAATAGATATAGATTAGATATAAATTAAGATATGAGATAATCAATATGTAGATAGTATTAATGATATGGAATATTATATTTTGACAGAAGAGAAGTAGATTATGGATTATTATCAAGAAATTCGTTCTTTTTTTATATGATTACTTATTTCGTATAATTGATATTATGTTAACTTTTTAACTTTCGAATATTTAAAAGACTTATAAAATAAGCCTTCCCCTTATGTAGTATGATTCCCATTAATTAGGTATCTATTATGATTCATTCAACAATAAAGAACCCAAATCTTTGGATCTGTTTCCAAGAATTGGATTCTTTATTTCATTTTTCTTGATAACATTTCTTAAAGGAAATGAATCAAGATGTGGTATTTATACCAATGAGTATTCTTCGCCTAGAAGAAGCGTACTCGCTTTACGAAGCAGGCTATGAATTAATCTTCGACTTCGACAGTTGTGTTGTCGAGGCGAAGCATCCTCATTTAGAGGCAGTGCTTGAAGACGAAGATTAGAAGGTCTCCCCTCTTTTTACTCGTATCTTATTATACTTAAAATTTTTTCTTTTTCAAGAGTTCTTTCTTATAAAATGAAATTTCTTTATTTTAGAAAATCGATTATGAAGAAAGGATGGAATCGATATTATTTTTCAAACTGTTTTTATTGATTCTTTTCTTATCTCTTACCTCTTTTTCTTTCTCCCCTTCTCTTTCTTTTTTCCAAAGAAAAAACTCCCTTAGGAGTTATACTTTTCTTGATTGAATTTCGGCTATTTTATCTAGAACTTCTTTTGCGTTTTCATTATTAATTTCTGTATATCCTAATTCTTTTAAGGCTTGTACTTTGGCTGTATTTAGTTCTTGTGTTCTAGATAGTCTTTCTTCTTTTTTATGTTCAATTTCTTGTACGAAACGTTTATGTGTATCAGCAATCTTTGATCTAGATGCTCCTCCATTTGTATAAAGTGTCATAGCAGAGAATAAGATACTTTCGAAGATAAATTGCTGGTTCTCGTTAAATACATATTCTGTATGATCAATAAATCCCATCGATTTGGACATATAAGCAAGAATATATTTTAATTCTTTATTTGTTTCCATCGATTGAAGAAAATGGTATAAATAACGATAACTATTATAAGTTTCTTTACTCTTATCATCTGCGAGTTTTTCTTTTAGTAAATTGATGATATCCGTTAGTAATTCTTGTTCTTTCTTATTGAATCCTTTTAAGTCAGCGATTACTTCTTTTCCAGAAGATTCTTTGACTCCGTCATTGAGACGATTTTCTACTTGGATAATATATTCTCCATCTACTTTTATTTTTGAAATGTCTTCTGGTTTTTGTACTCCAAGAAGGCATAAAATTTTCATTGCTTTTTCTTTTGGCCATTCATTTAGACTTCCTTGTGCCAAATAGTTATATAACATTTGTCTTGATACTCCAAGATATTTTGCGAGACGTACTTTAGAGATTCCTAGTTCTCCTAACAAGTCATTCAAATTTTTCATATGTTAAACCTCCTAATCTAATTCTATCACTTTTGCATAAAAAATCAAGTAGTAAAGTTTACAAACAATTTACAATATATACCATATTTTTTTTCCATCTTTACATACCGTTTTAATGATTCCTCCACCGAGGCATTTTTCGTTTTCATAGAAGACACAGGCTTGTCCAGGAGTAACAGATTTGATTCGGTCATATTTTACTAAGATTTCTCCATTATCTAAGTATTCTAATTCGACTGGATAATCTTGCGCGCGATACCGAAATTTGGCTGTACATTTGGTTGGACGTTCTTCTGTATTGAAATTGACAGTATCAATGATACAGCTATCGGAACATAGATAAGCGTTTTCATCTCCTAGGGCAACATAAAGGATATTCTTTTCGAGATTTTTTCCGACTACGAACATTCGTTCTTCGGTTCCGCCGACATCTAATCCCCTTCTCTGTCCTAGTGTATAGTACATTAATCCTACGTGTTTTCCTACTACTTCGTTGGTTTCAATATTGACGATATCTCCTGGTTGATTCGGTAGATAATTTTTAAGAAAATCACGGAAGTTTCGTTCTCCAATAAAACAAATTCCTGTAGAATCTTTTTTCTTTGCGGTAATTAGACCGTACTCTTCCGCAATTTTTCTTACTTCGGATTTTTCTAAATCTCCGATGGGAAACAGTACATTTTTTAGTTGTTCTTTTGATAACTGTGATAGAAAGTATGTCTGATCTTTGTTTCGATCCGCTGCCCGTAAGAGTTGTCCATTTTCGATTCTAGCATAGTGTCCGGTCGCAATGGCATCGGCTCCTAAACGTTCGGCTTCTTTGATGAAAAAATCGAATTTAATATATTTATTACACATGATATCTGGATTGGGTGTTCTTCCTTTTTTTAATTCATCTAAAAAATAAGTAAAAACGTAGTCCCAATACTCTTTAACAAAATCGATTCGATGAAGGGGAATGCCAATTTTTTGACAAACCGCAAGGGCATCATTATAATCCTGTTCTTGAGGACAAATGGAATCATTTAAATTCGGATTTCCAAGAATGTCTCCATTTACGGAAGTATCCCAATTTCTCATAAATAACCCAATGACTTCATATCCTTGCTTTTTTAAAAGAATCGCAGCGACACTACTGTCGACTCCCCCACTCATTCCTATGACTACTTTTTTCATCTCTTTCACCTTGCCCTTCATTATAGCACAAATTCTCTTTCTAGCCAACTATCTTCGATGAAAAGAGACGTTCCTTTTTTAAGCTTTTTCTGTATTTTTTATCATTTTTGTTCTCTTTTTTCTATTTTAGAAAGAAACAGATCATTCTCGGTGCAATATATCCTTCAAAGGCAGCGGATACCACAATCAATATAGCGGATAGGATTAGAATTCTTGTATACTTTTGAAATGCCTCTCGTAGATTGAGATTTTTCTTTAAGAAAAGAACTTTTATTAAGCGAATCGAAAAATGAATGGTGTAGAAACTCATTAAAAGCCAAATAACGAGGTTTAGTAGTTGATGAGGGAAAATGTAGGTTATCGCTAAAAAAATTCCTTTCCAGCCGTAATTTGCGATAATCGAGAAAAAAGAAAAACCAATTAGAAAACTTTTATAAAAAAGATGAAGCAAAATAAAAGGAATACCAATGATAGAAATTCCTAAAATCCATAGAAAAATTAATGAAATTCCACCCGAACAAAGACTATTTAGAAAGGTTTTTTGTCCTGTAATGGTTCCTTCTTTCATACTTTGAAAGAACCCATCCATCTGTGTTTCTACCAGTGTCTTGGTTTCTGAATTCAAAAAGAAGTGATAAAAAACTCCTGTTGTGATTCCTAGTAAAATGACTATAATGAGTAGTAAGTATAATAGTTTTTGGTTCCATAGCTTGTCTTTCTTTAATTTCATATCTTTCACCTAGTCTAATTTATGTTTCTTCGTTCTCTTTTATGAAAGTATTTTACTTTTTCTTCTTTTTCAGGTATAATGTTATTGAGGTGGATATCAATGAATCAAAAAGTGATGAAATGGTTCGCAATTCTTTTTTGTTTAATTATGGTTGGTTCTTTTGTTGCGAGTATCGTTTTATATTTAATTTAGTGAAGGGTGTCCTTCTTTTTGGTACTATAAAAGTGTAATAATTAATTACAGAAATGTGATTGAATATTACACTTCTTTTTATTATGA
>CANQHQ010000038.1 GCA_947623825.1 uncultured Bacilli bacterium | reverse complement strand
CCCTATGCCAATTGATTTGAATATTGCTTATGCTGAATATCATAATTAATTATCAGTCATTTTGTTTAACATAACTAAAAAAATAAAAAAATAGGAAAAATGAAATATGGAAAGCAAAAAAAGAGTTTTTGACTACAAAAATTCTTTTTTTGTACTCAAAAACTTCAAAAAAGCCCAATTATCATCATTTGTTTTTCGAAAAAAGACATGATAAAGTAGTCAAACGAAAGGAGGGATAACTTGCTCAATCAAGTGGTTTTAGTAGGTAGACTATGTCGACAACCCGAAATCAAAGAATCTGAATCGGGAAAGAAAAGAACCTACATTACACTTGCAGTACCACGTAGTTTTAAAAACGCAGACGGAGAGTACGAAACCGATTTCTTTGATTGTGTTCTATGGGATAACGTTGCCACATCTACCGTAGAATACTGCAACAAAGGAGACATTATCGGTGTAAAAGGGCGTCTTCAATCACGAGTAACGGAAGAAGAACCAAAACGAAATATCATTTCTGTCGTTGCGGAAAAAGTCACTTTTTTAACCTCAAAAAGCAAAGAACAGTAGAATTCGAAAAGTTTCATTTTAGTTAACTTGAAACCTTTCTCGACAGGATTTTCCTATAATAAAACTTATCATAAAAACGAGGAAGGTGAGGGTATGCTACTGTTTGACAAGAGACTAAAAGAAATGCGTTTAAAATGCGGACTAACCCAAGAAGAACTTGCTCAAAGAGTAGGATTAACCAAAACCAGTATCAGTTGTTATGAAAGTGGGATGAGAAGCCCAACATTGGCGACATTAATTGATTTGGCAAATGAATTAAATGTCGAACTTACATACTTTCTCGGTGTAGACCATTACCAAGTCGCTAGTGATGATAGTACCTATGGAAAAAATATTGCCGCCGATGAATTAAAATTGTTAATGGAATTTAGAAAACATCCAGAACTTTACAAGAAATTATTAGAAGATCCAAAGAGAATGATTGAGTTTCTCGAAAAGAAAATGAGATAGAAAACGTAAGAAAGAAATAGATTACGTTTTCTTTTTTTTATGATATAATCGATAAAACAAGGAGTGCATGGTATGGAAAGAATCTATCAAATTTTAGAAGAAATTGAAAAAGAAGGCCATGATAAAATGTCGGAAAAGAAACATCAAGTTCTTGCGTCTTTATGGGCCGAATATTACCGATTATGCAAACAGAGTGGGAGATATCCAATGAAGGGAGAAGATCTGTTTTATGCAGAAGAGAATACTTCTTTTGCGATACTTACAGATCCACCCACTCAGAAATATGATAAAGAAATTTTAGCCTCTGCCTTAAGAAAGAGAGAAGAACTTCTCGAAAAAAAGAAAGTCGGTTTCACCGAAGAAGAAGCCGAGGCTTTACTAGATTGGAGTGTTTCTCATGCGCGAGAAACTTTGACTACGCTAGGAATTCAAATAGAAAACGCGTCGCTACGAGGACTATGTGAAATTGGACAAGCCCTTACGCTTTATCCTTGGATGAACAGTGGTTTTAAGACAACAATTAATAATGCCAAATTGAGTTTTGATTTTCCGGGAAATCACTGGTTTGGTACGGTTAAGATTCCTACTATCCGAAAAGGAAGAATCATGGAAGTACCGCATCTTCTCGATATCACGTACCGGCAGTTTTTCACGACCATTCGTTGTCATGAAGGAATGTATGATGCTATCCCAGAAGAAGGATGCTCGAAAGCTACACCAGATCCGGGATATTTTATGACTTCCGACAAAGACAAAGCCTTTGCCA
Organism: uncultured Bacilli bacterium; assembly: GCA_947623825.1. GTDB lineage: Bacteria > Bacillota_I > Bacilli_A > RF39 > UBA660 > Alloscybalousia. Next base: position 12,794 of record CANQHQ010000038.1, on the reverse strand, counting down.
AAAAATTGATAGAAGTAGGACACATCGAACTCACCAAAGACGCTGCCGATGAATACGCAAAAGGGTTTCGTATGTCATCGCTCTCGAAAGAAGAAGTAGGAAAAGATATTTCCATTTATGATAATCGAAGTCTCATTCTCGATTTGACTCTACGACACATCCCTTTATCCGAAGAAGAATTGACAAATGTGAATATTAGTACGGAATTTCCTTCTTCCCAAGAAATCGAATCTTTTCACCTAAAAAAATAAAAAAGAAATATACAACGCCTTCGTTTTTCGATATAATAATGATAAGAATAGAAGGTGGTTGCCATGACAATGATGGATGTCATAAACAAGAAGAGATTAGGACAAGAATTGTCAGAGGAAGATTTAGAATTTTCGTTTTTAGGATATTTTCGTGGAACAGTTCCAGATTATCAAATGAGTGCTTTATTGATGGCAATTTGTCTCAAAGGAATGACAGATGAAGAAGTGTTAAAAGTCACAGATTTAATGATTCATAGTGGAGAAGTTCTCGATTTAAGTGGGGTCGATGGTGTAACCGTAGACAAGCATTCGACAGGAGGAGTAGGAGACAAAACTACTTTGATTGTTTCTTCGATTGTAGCCTCTTTAGGAATTAAAGTTCCTAAAATGAGTGGGCGAGGTCTAGGACACACAGGAGGAACCATCGATAAACTAGAAAGTATTCCTGGTTTTCGGACAGATTTAAATCGAGAAGATTTTATTCGTCAAGTCAATCAAGTTGGTTTTGCGATTATTGGACAAACACCACACTTGGCTCCTCTCGATAAAAAGGTGTATGCTTTGCGAGATGTAACCGGTACTGTGGAATCGATTCCTTTGATTGCGTCTAGTATTATGAGTAAGAAGATTGCGTCTGGCGCAGATAAAATTGTTCTCGATGTGAAAGTAGGAAAAGGAGCCTTGTTAAAGACGCAGGAAGAAGCTTTAGAAATCTCTCGATTAATGAAAAAAATTGGAGAACACTACGGGAAAGAAGTAGACACGATGATTACCTACATGGATATTCCTCTTGGTACAAGTATCGGAAATGCTTTAGAGATTTTAGAAGTCATGAAGATTCTTTCGAACGAAGAAAATAACTATTTAGTTGCGTTATCAAAAGCCTTGGCAGCGAAGATGGTCCAACTAGGACTTGGAATTTCCATTGAAGATGCCCATCATCGAGTAGAAGAAAGTTTGAAAACAGGAAAAGCATATCAAAAATTTATGGAAATGGTCGAAGCCCAAGGAGGAAACATTGGTGGGTTACGAGTCAGTGCCTATACGAAAGATGTTCTTTCCACGAAAGCAGGACACATCGTGGATATGGATGCCTACCGTTTTGGAAAACTTTCTTTAGAACTAGGTGGCGGAAGAAAAACCAAAGAAGATAAAATTGATCCAAAAGTAGGAATCGTTTTAAAGAAAAAAATTGGGGATGACGTAAAGGTAGGAGATGTTCTTTGTACCTTATATGTAAAAGAACCAGAGTATGAACCAAAAGAAGATATTACTGATTATTATACTATGAAAAAACTTTCTGGTTCCAAGAAGCAGGAAAACCTCGATACAATCTAAGAAAAGATCAAAGACACGAACTATGAACTAAGTGTCTTTTTCTTTGTCTTGATTCATCAAATAACGAATGGCATATTCATCGAAAGTAAGTCCACTTTTTTGAATCTCTTGGGCAAGTTCTACCCCGACATAGCGATAGTGCCAGGCTTCATAAGTATATCCTGTAATTTCTTCTTTTCCTTTGGGATATCGCAAAATAAATCCATAACGAGAAGAATTTTCCTGCATCCATGAAAACTCTTTCGTCTTTTCAAAAGAATTAAAATCTAGGGAACCATTATCGATATCGACGACGAGACCGGTTTGATGTTCCGAAAAACCAGGTCGTGCCGAATAAGTATCCGCTACCGCTTTGCCATCGGTATCTTTATAACGTTGGTAAAGACCAAGTTGGTAAGAGTAAGATCGATAAGACGAAATGGCCCGAATTCTAAATCCTTCCTGTTCGGCATCTTCTGCCATCTTTTCAAAAGCATCTTTGGCTTCTTTGACTAAATATTTTGACCCATTACTATATTGGGAACGAATCAGTTCTAACTGATCGGGTACAAAATCAGAAGGTAGGAAAAAAACTTTATTGACAAGTACAGAAAGAGAGTGCGGAGAAGGAGCCACTTCTGTTTCACTATAAAACGGAACATCGAGTCTCAAATTGACGCGCGTCACAACCTCTTCCTGAGTAAAGGACGGATTTTTTTGTTGGTACTGTTGATATCGTTCTAAAAAGGCATCCTTATAATAAGGAATCGTTTTCCAAGAAGCCATTTCGTCAGAACCATTTTCCTTTTTCGTACAACCAAAAGAAAATAAAAGAAGACATAAGACAACAATCCCAATTCTTTTTTTCATTTCTAACACCCTTACCAGTATATGAAAAGAATTCTTGGAAAAAGATAATAAATCATCAAAAAAAACATATTTTGTAATAGGTGATTTGTTTGAAGAAAAAATACATTCTATTTTTATGTCTCTTACTGATTTTGAGTCCCAAAATCGTGTTGGCGGAAGAAGATGTGACGCCTAATGCCCGAAGCGCCATTCTCATGGAAGCAAATACAGGGAAAATTTTGTATACCAAAAATCCCCAAGAAAAAGTGGCAATTGCTTCCCTAACAAAAATGATGAGTCAAATCATTATTTTAGAGCAAATAGAACAGGGAAAAATTCATTGGGACGACATCGTCACAACAAGTAAAAATGCCAGTGGATATGGAGGAACTCAAATCTATCTACAACCAGGAGAAAAGATGAGCGTCGAAGATTTATTTAAAGGAGTTTCGATGGCAAGTGCGAATGATGCGGTAGTTGCCCTAGCAGAATACGTGGCAGGAACGGAGTCGAACTTTGTAACGATGATGATGGAGAAAGCCAAAGAACTCGGTCTAAAGAATACGAATTTCGTCAATCCTACGGGGTTAGATGAAGAAAACCATTATTCGACAGCAGAAGATTTAGCAATTATCGCTCGAGAACTAGTGTTAAATCATCCCAAAATCTTAGATTTTTCTTCCCTTTATGAAGATTATCTACGTGAAGAAACACCCAATAAATTTTGGTTGGTAAATACGAATAAACTCATTCGTTTTTATGAGGGAGCCGATGGTTTAAAGACAGGTTTTACCGATAATGCCAAATACTGTATGGCTGTCACTTCCAAAAGAGATCATATGCGTTTGATTGCCATTGTTTTAGGAGAAGAAGTAAGTAAAGTAAGAAATGCTGAAACAACCGCTCTCTTAGACTACGGATTTCAATCCTACCATGCGAAAGAAATTCTAAAAAAAGGAACCATCGTAGACACCATTGAGTTAGAACACAGTACGCAAAAAAAATTGGAAGCCATGCTTGATACCGATATTATTCTATTAGAGAAAACAGGAAGTGCAGAAAAAACATATCAACAGAAAATTATCCTAAATCCCATTCAACTTCCAATTCAAAAGAACGAAGTAATAGGAAAAATACAGATTTATGATCAAAAAGAAGTAGTAGGAGAATATCCTCTTATCGCCAAACAGGCCGCTGGAAAACAAAGTTTTCTTTCTTCCTTTCTCTCCAGTTTAAAAAATACAATTACAGGTAATTTGTAAAAAGAGACGTCAATTGACAAAAATCATTTCGTCAATCTATTGTCTAGAAAGAAAAGTTATAGTACACTAAATACGGTAAGAAAAAAAGAAAAAGAAGTAACGAATTGGTTGCTTCTTTTTTCTTTCTTCTCCACGAAGGGAAATAATATAAGTAGAAGACAAAAAAGAAAAGAGGGATGACATGTTAAAGATTGAAATGGAGTATGCACGAGGAATGCTTTTTATTCGACTGAGTGGAATTTTAAGTCAAAGAACGGTCAATGATTTAAAAATGAATTTGGATCGTATGATAGAAGAGGAGGGAATCAAATACTTTGTCATCAATTTGGAAAACTTAGAATATGTCGATGAGGCAGGATTACAATTGTTGATGACTTATGATATCGATATTACGTTGCACGATGGAAAATTAGTAATCTGTGGATATCATAATGATATTGAAAAGAAAGTACGTAAAGACACAGAAGAAGCATTTCAAAACATGGAAAATAGTAAAGATGAGTTAACGGCATTTCATTTAATTAATATATAAAAGAAAGGAAGAAAAACATGCCAGAAGAATATCAGAGCTGTGAAAATATCATTCGTTATTTTGCTAACAAATTTCGTAATTATTATGAGATGGAAGATTTAATGCAGGTCGGAAGAATTGGTTTAGAAAATGCCAAAAGAAATTATCAAGAAAATCACAATACGAAGTTTTCTACGTTCGCTTATCTGTACATCAAAGGAGAAATTTTACGGTATATCAGAGATAGTCATTTGGTAAAAAGAAGTGCTAGTTATGAAAAAATCAATCATACAGCTGAAAAGGCGAGGGAACATTTAAGACAACGACTGATGCGAGAACCAACTAAGGAAGAAGTAGCTGTTTTTTGTGAAGTGGATGTCGGCCTTTTAGAAGAAGCAGAAATGGCAAGTCAATTTGTCCGAAGTTTAGATTATGTCCTGAATGAAGACGAAGAAGGAAAAGAAATTCGTTTATATGATCAAGTTGCCTATATAGAAAAAGGATATCAAGAAGATATTCTCGATTTAAAACAGGCCTTAGGTGAACTAAGTGAAGAAGAACAAAGATTCATTCGCTATCGTTTTTATGAAGACAAAACCCAACAAGAAATATCGGAACTTCTCGGAGTAAATCAAGTCAAAGTATCAAGACAAGAAAATAAAATTTTAGAAAAATTAAAACAACAATTATAAAAAGGAGGATTACAAAAAGAGAATAAAAATCCATAAAACAAAAGAAAAATTCGGCACATACCGAATTTTTTTTGAATAGTTTGAATAGAAAATTATCTTCTTCCTCTACCGACACTCATTTCTTCACTTTCCTCATTGTCACCCATCGCTTCTAATTGTTCAATGACTGCATCAGACCAATTTTTATCATTGAGATTGACAATCACACTAGGAGTATGAGGCTGAGAAGAAGAGAAAGAAGGTGGAGTATCTTCTCCCTGTGTCAAAACAGAAGAAGGGGGAACATTCTCAGAATGAATTGTAGTTTCTTCTTGTGGTAACCTCTGTGGAGAGACAGCGACTTCTTCTCGATCAAAGTCAAGGATTTCCTCTTCCTCTTCTTTCATTTTTTCCTCTCTCTCCATTACTACATTTCGATACTTTTCAGCAGAACGAATCATCAAGAGAGAATCTTGAACAAATAAAGATTTTCCGAATCGATCATACTTATCCATGAAGATACGATCCATAATGTCTTTTCTTTCTAAATCATGATTTCCTATTTGATAAAAGTTTACGTCGGACGAAACAGTTGATAAATCATCAAAAGCATCTACTAACAATAAATCGTTGACTTTTAGTAAATCTTTCGAAACATCTGCCCGTTCTTGTGGTTCTAACTTTTGCAAGATATCGACAGCATCCTTTAATTTTTGAGAAAGACGTTCTTCTAATTCCTCAGGAGACAATTCTTGTAATTCCTCTTCCGTATAAACAAGAGGTACCAAAGATTGTAATTCTGCCCGTACAACTTTTTTCTTTCTTTTGAATAGAGTTTCAGGAGATTTTTTCATTCTAACAATATAATCATCTGGTTCTTTTAATAGTTTATCACGGAAATTATAGAAGAGATTGGATATTTTATCGATACCATATTCACATTCATGTTGGAAGATACGTGAAGTTTCTAGTAAACTTTCTGCACATTTTTGCGTGGCCCGTACAAACTTGTATACTCTCGGTTGACGTGGATTCTTTTTCACAAGTTCGCGCATGACTTGTAACGTCTTTTTATCAGAATAACGTACAAACAATGGATCTTCCAAAGAACAGAAGAATTTACTTTCTCCATCGCTTCCTTGTCGTCCACAACGTCCTCGAAGTTGGTTATCGATACGAATCGAAGTATTGATACTCGCACCCAGAACGTATAATCCTTTTCCTTCGACATGTTTCTCTGGATGGTCTCCCAAAATCATTTCCTTTTCTCTCTTGCATGTATGTTTCCACTTTTCAAGACAACGAGAGCGCATTTCATCCAAATATTCTTGCGGTAAGTTTGGATGGGCCTTCGTCAATTCACTCATCTCTTGATTAGTTAAATCGACAGGATCCCCTCCAATTTTAATATCGGTTCCACGTCCCGCAATAGCGGTAGAAATAGTGACAGCACCCAAACGTCCAGCTTTTGAAATGACACGTGCTTCTTCTTCAATATTTTCAGCTGTGAGTAATTCGTTAGGAACCCCACAAACTTCCATCGAAAAAACTTTTAAAATTTCTGGAGAAGGATTCGCACTTTTAAATTTGAATCGATAAAGACCTGATAAAGATTCTTCCGAAAGAGAAGGGGTAGAACGAATGGTACTCATTGCGATTTCTTTTAGTTCTGCTTGTTCCTGTGTCCTTTTTTCTTCCGGCAAAGTAAGTGCTTCAATCATATTGGCAATTTCTAACTTTGCCTCTATATCTCCTCGCGCAGGAAGAGGTGTATCCGTCAAATAACAATAGAGTTTCATACACTGATTGGTACGATACTCCTGTCCTGGGAAGAAGAATTGATAAATCTCTGAAAAATCCTTTTGAACAAGGCCCTGTAGACTTCTACTGATTTCTACTGCTTCATTGACATCGGCCGCTCCAACCAAAATCGGTTGTTGTCTTGCGTAACAAGTTTGAATTTGTTTCACAATCTGAGAAATCTTTTCTTGCCGAGTGGCGTAGACTTCGGTCGGTTGTTCTACGGCAATTTTTGGCCTTGCTGATGGAACTTTCAAAACACCGAGATGATACTGATCTTGAAACTCTTGCTTTGTCGTCTCATCATTCGCTGTACCCGTCGTCCCTACCACTGTACTGTATTTGGCAAAAAAAGTAGGTTGGGTAGTACGTGCTGTCGTAATAGTTTGTTTGGTTTGTTTAGAACCAAAAATTCGTTCTTTGGCTTCGATGGCTTGCTGAAGTCCTTCCGAATACTTATTATCTGGTAAAGGACGCCCCGTATTAGCATCGATGAGTTCGATGGATCTTTGATGACCAGATCCTTGAATTAAGTAATCTCTTCCTTCTTTCATAAGGAAATTCGCTTTTAAGGCATTCAGTACATAACCCCAAGCTTCTTCTTCAGAAAAATTCTCGATTTTAACAATTGAATCAGGAGAAGATAAAAATTCGCGCATGATTTGAAATTCTTCTAAAAATTGTTCATATCCTTTATCCGTTAAAGAGACACTGTGTTCCTTTTTATCATAAAGGATAAACGCACCACTATTCTCTATATCTTTTTCTAAAGAATTGACAGTCGTAGAATATTGGTCCATGAATTCCTTGAATAATGTTTTTCTTACTTCTCTAGAGTTCTCATAAACCTTGGCAGGATCTTGCGTTAACAAATTGACCACTCTTTGACCAAAAGCGGTTAAAAAACTGATCTCTCTTGCCGAACGTCCTGCTTCTCCTTGGAAAAAAGCATTTCGTTCTTCGAGAATATCTTTTTCATTTTCAGATAAAATAAATGGAGTACTAGCATTATCAATCATAACCGAATCGACTTCATCAATCACGGCAGAACCAAAAGGTCGAGTCAGAGTCAAATCTTCCACCGATAAGGCCCGTTTATCACGTAAATAATCGAAAACAATCGTCGAAGGTTGGGCATAGACGATGTCACAAGAACTATAGATTTCTTTTCTTTTTTTTCGAGATTCTGTCATTCCTATTTTTTGCCCATTTTCTGTATAATCTGGAAGAGCACAACCAACTTTTAATCCCAAAGATTCGAAAATCGGCTTTGTATCGATGGAATCTCGTTCAGCCAAGTAATCATTCGCCGTATAAACGTGTACTTGTTCTCCACAAATCGCATTTAAATAAACGGACATCGTCAAAGCATAAGTTTTTCCTTCTCCAGTAGCTAGTTCAGCGACAAGTCCTTCATTTAATACCAAGGAAGCCATAATTTGAGAACTAGTCAATTGAATATTTCCCTTCGTTCGACGTACAGATTCTAAAACAACGGCAAAAGCAGAATTTACAAGTTCTTCTGTCTTTTTTTTGCCATTTTGTTCATAGAGACTTTTTAATACTTCTGTTTGATGAGCGAGTTCTTCATTCGATAAATCGGCATAACGAGTCTTTTGAATGGCTTCAATTTGGCTCACTTGTTTTTGTAATTTCGCTATTTTTGCTTTTGTCTTAAACTCATGAACATAATGATGAAAAGCCTCTACAAAATGAACTTTTTCCTTTTTTTGATCTTGGTCCATGAACATCGCCCCTTATTATCATACTAATATAATGATAACACGTTTTCCCAAAAAATGAAATAAAAAGAATAAAACACGAAAAATAGAGAAGAATAGAAATGGGTGATAGGATGGAAAAGAAAAAGTATGAACAAATTGTATCGCGTCATCAACCGACCGAAACGAGAGCGCAAAATGCCTTTATTGCATTTGTGACTGGTGGAATCGTTGGTGTTTTCGGACAATTATTATCGGAATTTTATGTATCTTTTTTTGATATTTCAACGAAAGATGCCAACACCTTTATGTTAGTAACTCTAATTTTTATCGCAAGTTTATTCACGGCCTTGGGCTTCTTCGATAAATGGGTTAGTTTTTGTAAATGTGGTTTAATCATCCCCATTACGGGATTTGCCCATTCCATGACAAGTGCCGGAATCGAATATCGAAAAGAAGGACCCATCTATGGTTTAGGTAGTAACATTTTTAAATTAGCAGGGAGCGTCATCTTATATGGAGTCGTCTCTGCCTGGTTTTTTGGACTCTTACGTCTTATTATAATGGGAGGGTAACTATGACATTTCAATATAATCAAGTATTTGTAGAAAATGCTGCCACCATCGCTGGTCCCTATGAAGCCAAAGGTCCATTGAAGAAATATTTTGATAAGACCTTTGATAATTTATACCATGGAGAAAAGTCTTGGGAAACAGCGGAAGCCAAAGTATTAGAAGATAGTATTCGAACACTTCTTCATAAAACAGGAAAAACCAAAGAAGATATCGACGTTATTTTTTCAGGAGACTTGATGAATCAAATTACTTCTTCTTGTTACTCTACAGAGAAGTTTGATTTTCCTTTCTTAGGAATTTACAGTGCCTGTGCGACCAGTGTAGAAGGAATGATTTTAGCTTCGAGTCTCATCGATGGGGGAAAAGTAAATCGTGCGATTGCCGCTACTTCTTCTCACAACATGTCGAGTGAAAAACAGTTCCGCAATCCCACCGAATATGGGGCACCTAAACCGAAGACAGCGACGTTTACAGCGACAGGTGGAGCGTGTATTTTACTGACCAATGAGAATACCGGAATCAAAATAGAAAGTTCTACGATTGGTCGAATCATAGATTATCAACAGACGAATCCTTTTCATATGGGTGCGGTGATGGCTCCTGCCGCTGCAGATACCATCTATCGACATCTTACAGATTTAAATCGAAAACCAGAGGATTATGATTTAATCTTAACAGGGGATTTGGGTACTTACGGAAAAGAAATTCTAAAAGATTTTATGAAGCAAGAATACGGAATCGATATTAGTAAAAATTATAATGATTGTGGAACCATGCTTTATGATTTAGAAAGTCAAAAAGAAGTACAGGCAGGAGGTTCGGGACCAGTTTGTAGTGCCTTAGTAAACTATAGTGTGATTTTAGATTTGTTGAAAACCAAAAGATTAAAAAGAGTTTTATGGGTGGCTACGGGTGCATTATTTTCTCCGACTATGGTCTATCAACATGAAAACATCTTAAGTATTGCCCATGCCATCAGTTTGGAGGTCATTCAATGATTTACTTAAATTCCTTTTTATTTGCTGGATTTGTTTCCATGTTAGGACAATGGATTCTCGATAATACCAAATTGACTCCGGGACACATCACCAGTATCTTTGTCGTTGTAGGTTCTTTCCTTGATACCTTCAGTATCTACGACCAAATCATCGCACATGTTGGGGCAGGAGCCTTAGTACCGATTACGAGTTTTGGACATTCTCTCATTCATGGTGCTTTAGAAAAAGCTTCCGAAATGGGGGTCATGGGTCTATTGATGGGTATGTTTGATTTGACAGCTTCCGGAATCACGGCAGCGATTGTCTTTACGTTTATTTTTGCTTTGTTTTTTCGTCCAAAAAATTAAAAAGAGCCTTTTTCTGAAAGGCTCTTTATTCTTGACTTGATAATTCAATCAGTAAATCCATATTGTCATCCTCGGCCATCTTATTTTTATGAAGGGCATGACAACGCTCACAACGATAGAGAATCTTAAAAGAATCTTTGAATTTTTCTACTCCTATCGGTTTAAGTAATCCATGACAAGAATTTTGTCTATCTCCTGGAAAGATATCTACATGCTTGGAATAAAGACAAAAAGGACAATGATCTCGCGCCGTATAACCCAAAGGAGAAACGGTTTGATGACAATGCTCACAAACAAATTTTTCATCTCGCATGGTAAATCTTTTCATTTTATTTCCTCTATAATATATAGTTCATTTCTTTTGGCGGAGAGTCAGGGATTCGAACCCTGGGAACACAAAATATGTTCAAAGCATTTCGAGTGCTTCACTTTCGACCACTCAGACAACTCTCCGTTTCTCTAAAATTATACCACGTTTTTTCCAATTGTGGTATAATATTTATAAGTTTTATAGAAAGTAGGAAGAATAATGGAGTATGAAGTAAAAATCGATGCTTTTGAAGGACCATTAGATCTCCTTCTTCATTTGATTAAAGAATCGAAAGTAGATATCTGGGATATCCAAATTGTCGATATTACCAATCAGTATTTAGATTATATTCATCAAATGGAAAATTTAAATCTAAATATTGCCAGCGAATACTTAGTAATGGCAAGTGAACTGATGGAAATGAAATCAAAGTTACTTCTTCCTAGAACAGAAGCGGAAGAAGAGGAAGAAGAACAGGATCCACGAGAGGCCCTAATTGAACGATTAATTGAGTACCAACAGTACAAAGATATGACTGCAAAATTTCGGGAACTTTCAGAAGAAAGACAAGAATTCTATACGAAAATGCCAGAGAGTTTGAAAGAGTATCAAGAAGAAGGAGTAATTCTCAATAGCGATGTGACTCTAGATGATTTAATGAAGGCTTTTGAAAAGTTTTTAGCGCGCAAAGAGGAAGAAAAGCCTATTGCCACAACTGTGACAAAAAAAGAAATTACGGTAGAAGAAAGACGAAAATCAATTAGAAATATTTTAAAAGAGAAGAAAAAAGTTGATTTTTTTGATTTATTTGAAGAGATTACAAAAGAGTTTATTGTCGTTACTTTTTTAGCGATATTGGAAATGGCAAGAAAACATGAATTGACAATCAAACAAGAGAATAATTTTGATAAGATTACGGTGGAGGATACACATGAATAAGCAGGCAGTAACAGAAGGATTATTATTTGTAGTAGGAGAGGATGGATTAACTCTTTCGCAATTAATGGATATTTTGGAAATTGAAATGGAGGAAGCCAAGGAAATTTTAAGTCAATTGAAAGAAAAGTATGAACAAGAATCTAGTGGCGTAAGATTGAGTTTTTTAGGAAACACATTCAAATTAACAACAAAAAAAGAACATAAAGAATACTACCAAAAACTAATTGAAAATCCTGAAAGTAACACTTTAAGTCAAGCCGCTTTAGAGACACTCGCAATCATCGCTTACAATGAACCGATTACAAGATTAGAAGTCGATGAAATTCGAGGAGTAGGTAGTAGTCAAGTAATAAGAAAGTTGGTTGCAAAAAACTTAATCAAGGAAGTTGGAAGAAGTGAGGCGGTCGGAAGACCAATTCTTTATAAGACAACCAGTGATTTCCTAGATTTTTTTGGATTAGCCACCATCGAAGATTTACCAAAAATTGAATCTCTCCCAGAAATACATCCAGAACCAGAAGAAAGCAAAGACTTATATCAATCAAGATATCAAGAAGAATTTCAAAATTCAAAAGAAATTGAAGAACTATAATTTACTTTTTACAATCTTTATGATATATTTTGATTAGAATAGGAAGAGGTGGATACCAATGGAGAAGAAAAGAAAGAAAAGAGAAAGAAATGTAGCTTTATCGAATAAAAGAGCCTATTATTTTATCATGATAGTGGCGTATTTATATTTAATTTTTGCTTGTTTGTATAAATATCTAAAGAATGAAACTCTAGAAAGTTGTTTACTAGAAATTATCTTGATTTTAGTTTTATCTCTTGTAATTCAATATGTTCATGTCATTCATCAAGAAGGAGAAAAACATCACCTTCGTGGCAATCTATCCAAAAAAGAAAGCAAAACAGAAAGAATGAAATGTTATCTTCTTGAATGTAATTTTGTTGCATTGTTTTTAACATCCCTCATTTATTTAGGAATTGCTTTTGGAAAAATAAACGTAAACTTTTATGAGATGCAAATCGGAAATATTCCTATGACAATCATTTTAGGTGTAATCATTTGTTACCTCGTCATTTTACTAATCAGTTTTGGAGTCAACTACTGGATTAGTGAGAAATTAGTAAAAACAGCAAAAAGAAAATAATCAATCTCAAAAGACCAGGATAAACGCATGAAATTTTAAAATCATGTGTTTTTCTTTAGCAATAAAGCAATATCTTTAGTATTAAGAAG
>CANQHQ010000037.1 GCA_947623825.1 uncultured Bacilli bacterium | reverse complement strand
ATCAAGTACAACAACCGGATGATCAGCCAAAGGAAGATAATCAAGTACAACAACCGGATGATCAGCCAAAGGAAGATAATCAAGTACAACAACCGGATGATCAGCCAAAGGAAGATGATCAAGTACAACAACCAGATGACCATTCGAAGACAACTAGTCAAGAACCTGATCAAGATAAAATGAGGGTCGTAAATATCGAGAAAAACGAAAATCTTAATTTATTTAATAGAGCGCTCGCAGGTCTTAATAAGATCATAGATAAAATAAAATCAAATAAAATTTCTAAAGGAATTTATTATGCAGCAGCTGTTTCAACAGCGGTAGCGACTCCAATCGTTCCAATATTAATATACTTAGCAAACAAACGTGGAAAAGCATTAAATAAAAAATGGGAAAGTGCAAGCGTTGATTCAGATTCTTATTATGTAATTAACGAAGATAGAACATATGAAAAATTAAATTCATATGATGAAGTTATCTCAGCAGTCAATAAAGGAGAAACAATTGGTGTGTCTTATAAAGATGAGAATGCAAGAATTCAAAAAGGAGAATTTCCAAATGAAAAACTTGCCGACTATCTAGTTACAAACAATTATGAATTACCAATGGAATTTCCAGAATATGAAAGAAATGAAGCGCTTACACAACAAAACCAAAATGTAAGAGGAGGAAGATGATATGGAAAATTTGATTAATCATATTCTAACAATGGAAGATGGAATCAAATTTCTAGTAATTAACCAAGTAGTTTATAAAAATAAAAATTATTACTTTGTGGCTAGAATTACTGATGATGAAAGTGACATTACTGGTGAGTATAGAATTGTAGAAGAGACGAAAGAGGGAGAGGAAACTTACTTAACGACAGTAACGGATGCAGAAACAATCCATTTGCTCGCAGAATACCTCCAACCAAAGGAATCGTAAGATATGACAGTATTAGGAGTAGAAGTAAAGGATGAAGTAATCCCAGGTACCAATATCTACAAACCCCGTGATCGAAAACCGGAAGAAACGGAAGATGAATATACAAATAATTATCTGATTGGGGAATACTATACAAAATTCTATCCACTAGCTGTAGAAAGATTCAAAGAAATGTCCAATGTTTTTATTGAAGATGAAGTAGAAACAGGAGACATTGAGAAATATCCATTATTTCAATCCATTTTATGGGACGAACAAGGGCTAGAACAAGTAACAGTGGATCCTCTACCAAATAAACCTATATCGGAAGAGGAAGAGGTACAACCAATGGAAAATAGTTCGCCGCAACCGATGGATGCCAAAGTAGAAGAACCACCTACAATCAAAGCAGAAGATAGATTGAGAGGAACGTCGATGGCTACTAGATCCTTACTTCAAAAAATGGTATCCTCTAGAAAAAGTATATTTTTAGGATATAAAGAACTAATGGTTACTTACGGAATTTCTGAAATTATCCCTATTTTTCAACCAAGTCATCTTGAAAAAGATAAGAAAGAATCTTTATCCTCAGTGGGATACAAAATTAGTTAAAATAAAATAAAAAAAGATAGGAAATAGGTTGTCGAACCTATTTCCTTTTTGTTATAATGAATTAGGTGATAAAAATGACATATAAAGTAACCAGTAGAGATGAAAAAGATACAATTGAATTAGCCCAAAATATCGAATCAGAAAAATTCCCCAACATGGTAATTTGTCTAATTGGTGATTTAGGTAGTGGGAAAACTGTGTTTACCAAAGGATTTGCTTCTTCTTTAGGAATTGAAGAGGATATTACGTCGCCAACTTTTAATATTATAAAAGAGTATACTACCGGTGAAATGGATTTATATCATATGGATGTATACCGTCTAGATGGAAAAGTAGGAGATTTAGGAATTGAAGAATACTTCCATAAAAACGGAGTAGTAATTATCGAATGGGCTGATATGATTTATGATTATCTACCGGAGGAACGATTAGAAATAAAAATAAAAATTTCAGAAGACTCAGAGGATACAAGAATGATTTCCATTACACCTTATGGAAGAGCTTATGAAGAATTATGTGAGGCAGTACTATGAAACTTTTATATATAGATACAACGACGAATCATCTATATGCTGCCCTATGGGAGAATGAAACGGTAACAGGCGAAATCAATCTTCAATTAGATAAAGATTTGTCTGTTTTTACTTTACCTAAAATAAAGGATTTATTGGATCAACATGGTTTGACTCCAAACGAAATTGATAAAATTTTAGTAGTCAATGGTCCAGGATCCTTTACAGGAATTCGGATAGGAGTGACCATAGCAAAAACGATGGCTTATAGCCTAAAGAAAGAGATCACTACCATTTCTAGTTTAGAAGCAATGGCATTATCCTCTAAAGTAGAAAGCGACTACAAAATACCAATCATCGATGCGCGAAGAGGATATGTTTATGCAGGTATTTTTGATAAAGAAAATCATGAAGTATTAAAACAACAATATGTAAGTCTTGTAGCCCTCAAATGTACGATGGAAAATCTTCCAGGAACCATCAGTGTTATAACCAATGATGACATCGATATCGAGAATAAAGAAACGTATACCCCCAATTTTGAAAAAATTATTTCTGTTGGAAAAGACAAGGAAGCAATCAATCCTCATGCTGTCAATCCAGCCTATTTGAAATTAACAGAAGCAGAGGAAAAACAAAATTTAGATCTCATATGATAAAGAAAATAGAAAAAGAAGATGCTCGTATCGATGAATTAGAAAATAGTTTTCCACAGATTCTGGGGAAAAACTCTGTAAGAAAAAGACTAGAAAGCAATCCGTTTACGAATTACTTGATTTATGAAAAAGAAGGGGAAATCATTGGCTTTATCAATTACGATGTAATTTATGATCGAGGAGAATTGGTTGATTTGATGGTACTAGAAAGAGAAGAAAATCAAGGAATTGGAACAAAGTTATTAGAGGCGATGATCAAAGATTGCGTAGAAAAACAAGTAAAAAGCATAACCTTAGAGGTAAAAATAACGAATCAAAAAGCCATTCACTTATACGAAAAATTGCATTTTAAAAAAGTGGCAATGAGACGTGGATATTATCAAGGAATCGATGGAATTTTAATGGAAAAAGAGTTGATAGAATGAAGGATACATATATATTTGGAATCGAAAGTAGTTGTGATGAGACCAGTTGCTCCATTGTAAAAAATGGAAAAGAAGAGATTGCGACTGTGATCTCTTCCCAAATCGATGTTCATAAGAATTTTGGAGGAGTAGTACCTGAAATCGCTAGTCGTCACCATGTAAAAAATATCACGATGGTAATCGATGAGTGCTTAGAAAAAGCCAATATGAAATTAGAGGATATGGATGCCATTGCAGTAACTTATGGACCTGGATTAATTGGTTCTCTTTTGGTTGGGGTAGAAGCCGCTAAGACACTCGCTTATATTTACAATAAACCATTGATACCAGTTCATCATATTTCTGGACACATTTATGCCAATCAGTTAGTAGAGGAGATGAAATTTCCTCTAATTGCGCTCATTATAAGTGGGGGTCATACCGAATTAATTTATATGAAAGATCACTATTCATTTGAAAAACTTGGTGGAACATTGGATGATGCGGTAGGAGAATGCTATGACAAAGTAGCAAGAGTAATTGGAATCCCTTACCCAGGAGGACCAACCATCGATAAGTATGCTACGGAGGGAGAAGATACTTATTCTCTTCCTTTACCACTCAATGATCACAGTTATAATTTTAGTTTTAGTGGTTTAAAGAGCGCCGTAATTAATTTAGTTCATAATGAAGAACAAAGAGGAAATCCCATTCGAAAAAAAGATTTGGCTACTTCTTTTCAAAATACCGTCGTAGAAATTATTTGCCGAAAGACAATGCAAGCCTTAGAAGAGAAAGAAGTCAAAAATTTAATCATCGCCGGAGGAGTGGCTGCAAATCAAGGACTTCGTCACAAAATCAGCGAATTATGTGAGGAAAGAGGAATTCACTATACATTTCCTCAAATGAAGTATTGCACAGATAATGCAGCGATGATTGCGGCGAGTGGTTATTTTGCCTATCAATTAGGAAGAACGGCAGATTTGACCTTAAATCCTAAGTCCAGCGAACCATTAAAATAGAAACGAGGAAGAAACACAATGTTAAAACCACCAAAAGGAAAAGAGACAGAAAGAAAATATAATAGAATTTATTTAGATGAGGAAATTTGGATACAATTAATTGAAGAAAGCGGAGAAAAAGAGGTGCGGGGAACAAAAATAAATTTGATTCATTCCCATACACCAATCAAAATCGTTCCCCAAACCTTAATCATTTCCTCTCATCAAGATATTTTGTTTCGATTTAGAAATCATAGAGAAGCAGATACTTGTTTTATAAATACAGGAATTAATGACCAAATAGATATGGATACAACATTAGAATGCTCCAAAAAAAGGGTTCAAAAAATAAAAAAATATCTAAAATAGTCAAAAAAAGAGAAAAAGTGATAGACAGAATCACTTTTTTTTGATAGGATTATCTAGACGTTGAAAACTCAGAAGCAAAACAGAACGATCTCAACATAAGAAAGAGAGCGTTTTTTGGCGTGAAGGAGGGAAAAATGGAAATTACGTCGGAAGAAAAGAGGCAAGAACAAAATTACTTAGACAAAACTTTGGTGGTAATTGACAAAAACATCTCAGAATTAGGGCAAGAACTCTACGATAAAGAAGAAAAAATTAGAGAGTTCAAAGAATTAATCTGGGACACCAGAGGAGATATGGATGCTGCAGAAATGAAGACCATGATGACAAGTAATGATCAAGAGATTCAGTTTGCAGAAATGAAAGCTTCCTATTTTAAAAAACTGTTTCGAATTCAAGGAAGTCCTTATTTTGGCTCCATTATCTTTCAGGAAGAAGGACAAACCAATCCTCTTAAGATTTATATTGGAATTACCCATGTAGAAGAGGATACCAACCATCTTGTATACGACTGGCGGGCACCGATTTGCAGTCTATTCTATGATGCAGAAGTAGGAAAAGCCACATATGAAGCACCGGATGGCAAAATATCCGGGGAAATAAAAAACAAACGACAATATAAAATTGAAAACCGAAAAATGATTCGAATATTTGACAATAGTTTAAATATTGATGATGAAGTTTTACAGGAAGTTTTATCCACAGAGACAAATGATAAGATGAAAAATATTGTAAATACCATTCAACAAGAACAAAACCAGGTCATCCGTAATACAGAAAACGAAATCATGATTGTTCAAGGAATTGCGGGAAGTGGAAAAACCTCAGTAGCCCTTCATAGAATTGCATTTTTATTATACAAAATAGAAAATTTAACATCGAATAATATTCTCATTTTTTCACCAAATAAAATTTTTTCCGAATATATTTCGAATGTATTACCAGAATTAGGAGAAGACAATACTTTACAATGCACATTTGACAGTTTTTTGGAAAGTAATATTCTGGAATTTCGACACGTAGAGGATTTTTCTAAATTCATTGAAAGACATTATAAAGGCGAAAATGAAAATGAAAATTTGATTGCGTATCAACAAAGTGATCAAGTTATGAAAGATCTAAATCATTACGTAGAATCACTAGAAAAAAAAGCAACATTTACCGACGATCTCTTTTTCGAAAAACAGTTTTACTCGAAAGAGGATTTGAATGAATTACTAAAAAGATATCAACATTTCCGCTTATTTGAAAGAGTACCTGCTGTAGCACGAAAGATTTGTGATTATTGGTACGAAGGAAAATACGGAAAAGAAAAACGGATAGCGTCTCAATTATATAAAATTTTTTCCATCCCAAGAGATTATAAAAAAATATATACGGATTTTTATCAATCAGACTACTTCGAAGAAGGATATCATGGAAAAGTGGATATACAAAAAATTCAAAAGAAAATGAAAAATCAACTGGAACTCCCTTATGAAGATGCCTGTTTATTTGCCTACTTAAAAGGAAAATTAGAAGGATTTCAGTATCGTGGATTGATCAAACAAGTAGTAATTGATGAAGCCCAAGACTATAATAAACTACAATATCAAATCATTAAAAATATATTTCAAAGAAGCGGTTTTACTATTTTAGGAGACGTAAACCAAACAATTAATCCTTATTATAAATATGAAAGTTTAGAAGAACTAAAAGAAATTTTTCAATTAGATAGTATTTACATCGAATTAAAGAAAACGTATCGATCAAGTGAAGAAATCATTGATTATACGAATAAGATACTCGGATTACAACATATTCAAGCGATAAGAAAGAAAAATAATCACCCAGTCATTGAAAAAGAAGTTTCCAAAGAAAATTTACTAGATTGTATTACTTCAGACTTAGAACGAATGAAAAAGACAAGCAAATCTATCGCCATTATTACAAAAACAGATAAGGAAGCCAATTACTTATTTGAACAATTAAAAGACACGGTTCCTGATATTAGTTTGTTGGAATCCAAAACGAAAAAATTCAATCGCGATTTGGTAGTCATTCCTTCCTATATTGCCAAAGGATTAGAATTTGACTCTGTCATTATATACACAAGTAAAGAAAATCCATATACGGAAAAGGAAAAATATCTTTACTATGTTTCATGTACACGAGCGCAACATGAGTTAGTCATTTATAATCAAAAAATAAATAGTTAAAAAGAAGCAACGAATTCGTTGTTTTTTTTTTATAAAAAAGGTATAATGATATCATAATTGGAGGCTAGTATGGAAAAAGAAAATTTAGAAGCAGAAAAAAAAGAAAAACCAAAAAAAGAAAAAAAGGAGTTAACAGATAAGCAGAAGAAACTCATTGTCTACGCCATCATTGGTATTCTGGTAATTGGAGTCATTGTTTTATATTTTGCATCGAAAAAAGCACAAGAAAATGAAAAAACAGACACAGAAAAAGCAATTGAATATGTAAGAGAATTAGGAAAAGATTTTTATGAAACGTATTATTATCCACAACTTGCAGAATTAAAAGAAAATGAAATGATTGAAGATATTCCAACATTTTTAGCTAATTTTACAGATACAGGAATTTCAGTTTCATTGAACGTCGTAACTCAAAATCATTTTCGTACGGAAGAAGCAATCAATAAAGAGATTGGAGATTATAAATGTGATTTCGATGATACAAAAGTAATCATTTATCCAGTAGAACCATATGAAAAAACATCCTATAAAATTGCCCCTATGCTAAGTTGTAAAAATTTAAAAGAAGAAGAGGACAATAATTAACCTCCTTCTTCTTTTTTTTTGATATAATAAAAAAGGGAAAAAGAAGGACAGGAAGTTGTATGGATAAAGAGAAGATAGGAAAATTTATTGCGATACTCAGAAAGGAAAAGAAATTAACACAAGAAGATCTTGCTAATTTGTTATACGTAGATAGAGGTACAGTTTCTAAGTGGGAAAGAGGAGTATATATCCCAACTCCAGAAACGTTAGTTAAAATTAGTGAAGTATTAGAAGTATCACTAAATGAATTGATCTATGGTGAAAGAAAAACAGAATCGAACGAAACAGAAGTAAATAATGTACCAGTTGAAATTATAAAAGATAATAAAAAGCGATTAAAGAAAATAACTACAATCTCAATTTTAATTATTGTTTTACTAGTATTTTCCTTTTTACTATATTATTTTGTCACAACTTATAAATCCATCAAAGTATATAGAATTAATAGTAATGAAGAAGAATACACTATGGATGAAGGAATCATAATTACCTCACGTGAAAAAGTATATATGAAAATAGGAAATGTAAAGGATAAAGATGATAAAAATATAAAAGCAATAAGACTATTTTATAAAAATAAGAAGGGAGAAAAGGAATTATATTATTATGTATACGATCAATTGGAAGATAGTTCGACGATTTTAACATACGATTTCGGTAAAGAAGAAATATTTCCTTATAGCGACATTCCATATATTATAAAAAGTCTTACCATAGAAGTAACCTTTGAAGATAATGAGCGAGACGAAATCAAGTTAAATATTTCACAAGATTTTATAAATAATAAAATCATCACTGACTATTCACTTAATAACTCTAAAAAAGAAAATACAATCAATAATCATGAAAATATTCCAAGTTATTTCATAGAAAATTTTGAATATATTCCAGAAGAGGAAAAATATGTAAGAGATAGAGAAGAAAATGAATACGAAATAGAAGAAGTTTATTGCCTCGAGAAAAGCATATATACAGTTACAGAAAAAAACGAAGAGACTATAAATTACTTTGAATATCATCTAGAAAACGGTTCACTTACATATTCAAAAATGATTAAAAATATAAATAAGGAAAATTTTACAATAATTTTGAAAAACAATGAATGTATATATGGAAGTTGTGAAAATAGAGTTATCGATTACTTTAGAGATAACTACATAAAAAACATATCAAATCAGTAAATGGGCGAAATTCGCTCTTTTATTTTTGAGAAAAAAGATGTTAAATTAAAGATGAAAGGAGTAAAGAAAAATGAAAAAAAGAAAATTAATTATCTACATGATTATGCTAGCTGTCGGTGTGATGATGAGTACAACAGTTCAAGCCAAAAACATTTGTGAAGAAGGATCAACAAAATACGTAAATAAGAATGGAGTCCAACTAACAGAAAAGGAATTTCAATTTGTAAATGAATTCTATGGTGATGATTTTTTCGAAAATATGACTCAGGAGAATTACGATTGGATTAGTGGACTAAACATTAATGAAAACGATGTTGAAGTAAAAACTGTAATCGGAGGTAACAGTCTTAACCCATTGAGTACGGAAGTAGGTAACGCGAATGAAAGAATTTCAATTGCCAAAAGTTGTCATGGTATATGTGCTGTTTTTGTGAATGCCAGATGGTTAGTAAATCCAGTAGTACGCAGTTATGACGTGATTGGTGCTAGATTAGTAGGAACAACAAAAGCAACAGATATGATTATTTCATCGGTAACTTCAACGAGTGGAAGTGAATTTTCAAATGATTTAAAAGTGTCTTCAAATGGATTTGGAGCTTCAGTAAAACTTCCAACAGCCGGGCTAAATGTTGTTATTGAGCAGCGGTTCGATGTCAATCCAGGTGGAACAGTTTATGCATCCTACCAACACGCAATCAAAAACACAACTTTAAGTGCTAGCCAGATGTTTACAATTGGTGCTGGTTATGGCGGAGTATTCAATTTCTATAGTGATGCTAGTGGTGTCTATGACGCTATGTCTGGTGTTAGTATTTCTGTATAAGTAAAAAATTCAATTGGAATAAAAAGGAGAGTTTGTTGTGGAAGTTGTAGAAGTAGTAAAAGAGAAAAGTCATCTGAATAGGAAAATATTACGGTCAATTAAGAATATTGCAATTAGTTTTAGATCAGGAATGATGTTTTCTTTCATTGTTGATTCAGAAATGCAAAAACCAATATTATTATCTCTCGCAAAAATGCTACTTTTATGTAGTCCAAGAACAAACTTAAAAGAAGAACAATTATGGAAAATGAATCAGAAAAATACAAAACCAATGAGAAACAAAATTGGGTTTGTACTTTCTACGCAATTCATACAAGAAGAAACAACCATTTTGGAAAGTATCCTAAGCATGATGAAAGAGACAGAAAAAGAGTCTGCCTTAGAAATCTTGAAGGATACCGACCTAATGAAGCAACAGAAGAGTAATATTCTAACACTTTCTGAGTTTGAAAAAAGAAAACTATCGATTGCTTATGCCTTAACGCATCATCCAGACATCCTTTTAGTAGATAATATAATCGAAGGATTAGATTCAAAAAACAAACTAGAAATAATCCATATACTAAAAAGATTAAAAGAGAGTGGAAAATGCATCATCATAGTAAGTAATGATGAAAACCTCCATGCTTATGTAGATGAAACTTATAAATTAATAGATGGAAATTTCAAAAGAGAAAGTAAAGAAAAACTCTAAAAAGATAAGAAAAAGAGGACTGTCAGAAAAGGTAGCCCTCTTTTTTTGATAAATTAGTTAAATATTTTTTGAAACCACTGCTTGGTATTCCAATGTAATTCTTCCAAAGAATACTTACTTTGTTTTCGAAAGTATTTGACAACTTCGATAGTAATCCCATCCATAAGAAAAGAAATGGAAAGATCTAGATATTTTTGATTAGAAATATTTTTAAGTGCATCATAAATTTTTTCGCCTGCAATTTTTTCCAACTTATCTAGAAATAAAATAGATTCATTTGCAGTTAATAGTAATTTGTAAGTTTCTTCATTTTGCTTCAAACATAAAAATATATTATCAAAATAATTCAGAATATCCTCTTTAGAGTGTAATTTTAAATCTTCATTACATAACAATTCAATCGTCTGTAATTGATATTCTTGTGCCACCTGATACAGATTATCAAAATGGGTATAAAAAGTACTTCGAGTGAGATTCGCTCTTTGAATCAGTTCGGTAACAGTGACCTTATCCATTTGTTTTTTTTCGTGAATAAGTTGCGCAAAAGTAGTTTTGATTAAATTTCTCGTTTTGATAGAGGAAGAATTTAGACACTGAACTTTCATTTTCATCATTCCCTTCATGATACAAGGGTATTATACCACGATAAAAATAAAATAATAGATACATTTTTACTGAATATGTCTAAATTTAGACACTTTGTAGAAAATTATACTTTCTTATTTTAAGAAATGAGAATATAATATAACGTGGATTTGTGGAAAGGAAGAAACAAAATGAAAAAAATCACCAATTTTATTATAGATAAAAGACATGTTATTCTTGTTCTATTTTTGATTTTTACAACACTAGCCGCTTTTGCATCAAAAGATGTAAAAATTAATTATGATATCGCAAAATACTTACCGGATACATCAGAAACAAGAATCGGAATGGATTTTATGGAAGAGGAATTTTCCAAAGTAGAGACAAGTACCCTCAACGTCATGTTTGAAAATTTAACGAAAGAGGAAAAAATCTCTATAAAGAAAAAATTAGAATCGATAGATGGAATTAAAAAAGTCGATTACGATGATACCGATGCCTATAATAAGGAAAATAATACACTATATGTAATAACAGTAGATGGCAAAGCCGATTCTCCTACAGCAGAAAAAGTATACAACAAAATACAGGAAGAATGGAAAGAAAATCTAGTCGCGACAAGTGGAGATGTATCGGAATCTAATAAAACCGTATTGCCAGTTTGGATTATTGCCTTAGCAGTATTTTGTGCCTTAATTATCTTATTAGTCATGTGTGAGTCTTATGTAGAACCTTTCTTATTTCTCATTACCATTCTAATGGCTGTGATTCTCAACAAAGGGACAAATATTATATTCCCACATGTTTCTCACATTACCAATTCGATTGCCGCTATTTTACAAATGGCATTATCGATGGACTATTCCATTATGTTGATGAATCGATACGATCAAGAAAAGAAAACAGAAAAAGACAAAGTAGAAGCAATGAAAAAAGCACTACATAAATCATTTCAATCCATATCTAGTAGTTCTGTAACGACGATAGTAGGGCTTTTATCCCTTGTATTTATGAGTTTCAAGATTGGAAAAGATTTAGGATTCATTTTAGCGAAAGGGGTACTATTTAGTTTAATTTGTATTTTCTTTGTTCTCCCATCCTTAATATTAATGTTTGATCGGTGGATTGTGAAAACCAAAAAGAAAAGTCCAAAGATCAAGATGGATAAAATAGCCAAAATCAGTTACAAATTAAGATATGGATCGATTCCTGTATTTTTACTAATATTTGTATTCTGTTTTCTATTCAAAGGAAATTTAGGAATTGATTACACAGATAAACAATCCGACGAAATATCAAAAGTTTTTGCGGAAAATAATCAAATAGCTATTATATATAAAAATAAAGAAGAAGAGACCGTTTCAAAATATTTAGAAGAACTAGAAAACAATCCAAAAGTAGAAGAAGTATTAGGTTATGGAAATACGATCAATGAAAAATTAACCTATGATCAAGTAAATGATCAATTAAAAGATTTAGGTTCGGATGTTACTGTAGATGAATATTTATTAAAAATTATTTATTACCATTATTATAACCAACAAGAAACAAACAAAGTAACGTTTGAAGAATTTATCGATTTTATTGAAACAGAGGCTTATGAAAATCCAGAAACCAATCAACAAATAAATGAAGAAATCAAAAGAGATATTACAAGATTAAAAAATTTTGTGACAGAATCAGAAATTTATAAAAAAAGACCAATGAGTGAAATTGCCCAAATTTTAGATATTGATGAAAATCAAGCGCAAGATCTTCTGATTTATTACTTATCAAAACACACGAATCGTGAAATAACTATGAATGAATTTATTTCATTTATGAATAAGGATGTATTAACAAGTACCACTTATGCCTCGAAAATAGATAACAAAAGTAAAAATCAATTGAATCAACTTTCCAAATTTATGAATAGAAATACAATTGAAAAAAAGATGACAGCAGAAGAAATGGCAGAAAAATTCGGAATGGATTCAAATACAATGAAGGAATTATTTCAATATGATGCCTTACATCAGGAACTGGATACAAAATTATCTATCTCAGACTTTGTCAACTTTATTTTAGAAGAGGTTTTACAGAATCCAGACCTTTCAAGTAATTTTAGTCTGGAAGTAATAAGTAAAATCCAAATGCTTGCCACTTTTAGTAATCAAGACCAAATAACAATGGAAAAGAATAGTAATGACCTAGCCAACTTATTTGGTATCGAAGAATCAATGGTAAAAAAAGTGTTGTTACTAAAATATTTACCTTCAGAGAATACAAACGAATACCGCATTGCGATGGTCGTAAATAGCCTTTTACTAATGAAACAGCAAGAAGAATTATCCCCTTATTTAGGTGACTTAGATCCAAGTATTTTAGAACAAATACAAACTTCGGAACTCATGAAAGATAATACTCCATATTCCGCTTCCGAAATGGCAACATTACTAAATATCAGTCCAGAAAAGATGCATCAAATTTATCATCTCGTTGACTTTGTAACCAACCAAACGGATAGTTGGGTGATGACCCCTCAAGAATTTGTTACTTTTGTTTTAGAAAAAGAAGATATAAGAAATACTTTACAAGAAGAAGATATTGAAAAATTAGAATTATTAAGAACAGTAATCAATGCTACCATTGAGCAGAAGACCTTTACCTACCAAGAACTTTCTACTATCTTTGGTATGGATGAAAATAGCGTAAAAAGTATATATGTACTTTTCCTTTCACAAAACAATTCCATTACGCGCACTCCTTTGGAGTTTGTATCCTTTCTACTAGAAAATAAAGAGGATTCTATGTTATCTGATTCTATTTCCAATGAAACATGGCAGGAATTGAGTATCATAAAGGAAGGAATGACAGGAGTTCTTGAGAATAGAAAATATAATAGTAACGCTCTTTCTTCTCTTTTAGGAATCAATCAAGAAGAAATGAAACTTCTCTTTGGACTTTATGATTCCATCTATCAAGATACGAACGAAGAAATTTCATTAAAAGATTTTGTAGAATTTCTATTAAAAGATGTCGCTATTAACAAGAATGACTCTAATCAATTGAATGAAGAAAAGTTATCTAAATTAAATACCGTAGACGAAATCATGAATCAAAGTTTGAATCATACAGAATATTCCAAAGATGAGATGTTTGCCATTTTAAGGAATCTATCTAATAATGTGGAAAAAAACATGATAGAAGTTCTTTATATCTATTATGGAGGTAGTAGAGACTTTCATCCTAACTGGCAAATGACAATCGAACAATTTGTAAACTACTTAAATGAGAAAATTCTACCTGATGAAAGATTGAAAGACTTTATAGATGAAGAGAGAAAAAATAATATTCTAGATGCAAAAGATATGATTAAAGAAGCAAAAAATTTATTAGTAGGGAATACTTACTCTAGAATTGTATTAAATACAAAATTCAATCAAGAAAACCAAGAAACTTTTTCCTTTATTCAAAACATAAAAGATAAATGGCAGAAAGACGTAAAAGAATTTTATATCATCGGAGATTCTCCTATGGCTTATGAGATGAGTCAAACATTTAACGACGAATTAAATTTAATTACAATCATTACCATGGTAGCAATATTTATCGTTGTAGCATTGACGTTTCACTCATTGATCATTCCAATGATTTTGGTATTAATTATACAATGTGCTGTTTATTTAACGATGGGAATTTTAGCCTTCACTGGGGAAAATGTTTATTTTATAGCCTTGTTGATTGTTCAAAGTATTTTAATGGGAGCAACGATTGATTATGCAATCCTTTATACCTCTTATTATCTAGAACATCGTAAGAAATTGGGAATCAAAGAATCAGTAATAGAATCCTATCGTCGGTCTATTCATACTATTTTAACATCGAGTTCGATTCTAATAATTGTTACCTTAATTATCGCAAGTTTTACATCGGCAATTGCAGCCAAAATCTGTAAAACCATCTCCCAAGGAACCTTATGTTCTACTATTTTAATTTTAGTTTTATTACCTGCTATCCTTTCATCTTGTGATAAATTTCTCACCAAAAAAAAATAAAATAAAAAAAATCAAAAAAATAAAAGACAAAAAGACAATTAAACATGATGCCTAATTGTCTTTTTTTTAATGAAAAATGGGTATTGTAAAACAAATGTTTGTGTTATATAATGCCTTATGAGGGGGGTTAAATATGAAAAACGAAATTATATTATTTGAAAATCAAAATGTTAAATTAGAAGTTAACATGAAGGATGAAACAGTGTGGCTTAATAGAGAACAGTTAGCAGAATTATATGGTAGAGATATAAAAACGATTGGTAAACATATTAATAATGCTTTAAAGGAAGAATTGGATAGTTCAAGTGTCGCAAAATTTGCGACAGTTCAAAAAGAAGGTAATAGAAACGTTAAAAGAAATATTGATTATTATAATCTTGATATGATTAT
>CANQHQ010000036.1 GCA_947623825.1 uncultured Bacilli bacterium | reverse complement strand
TTCTTTAGAATAAGGTCTTTTAGACCTATCTCACTAGGGCATAGCCCAAATCGTGAGTTTAGGGAGTTCCCTAAAAACCCCTTTGCTTGTTTATTCGCAACATTCCTAAACATAAGGAATTTGCTTATAAACAAGATTAAATAATAACTATCTACTAGATATTTATTATTTAATGGATTATTAAAACAAGTTTAATAATCGTAAAAATATTCGTTATCGCCACTTCCAACCTAATCGGTCAGAACGTGCCTCACTCATTTTTTACAGTTTGATGAAAATTATCTATTTTCATCAAATGGTTCTTCATAATGAGCAGTATAGATTCTTTCAGTTGCTGTTCTTTTCTGCTCAATATGAAGTCCTTCTTTTGCTAAATTGCTCATATTACTATTTAACAATTTACCAAATTTTGTTGGTGTAATTTGCAGATTTAATTTACTGGTTATTTCTGATGCTGTAAAATTAAAATCTTTTTGTTTGATAGCATAATTTAAAAATAATTGTAGAATCGGATTTAAATCTTCTGTTTCAAATTCTGATACTTCAAAAAGTAAATTATCTTTAAAATTTAGCATTAGTTCTAATTGCTCATAATCTCTACTTTCATATTTCAACAAAACTTTTCTAGGAACATTTAAATCTTTTTTTAAAGTAATTATGCCATCTACAGAGCCATCAATAGCTGTACTACCTAAAGAAGTATTATTCTTATTTAAGTGATGAACTAATAGGAAAGTAAATCCATATTGTTTACATAAATCTTTATAATATGGAAATACATATTGTCCCATGTCTTGATAATCATTTAGATTATATCCATTGTTTAGGCTAACACCTGTGAACATATCTATAATAACGAATTTTCCACCGAGTTCTGCAAAGTCTTGAAATTGTAATTTTAAATCAAATAAGTTTAGTTTTCTATCATTGC
Organism: uncultured Bacilli bacterium; assembly: GCA_947623825.1. Taxonomy (GTDB): domain Bacteria; phylum Bacillota_I; class Bacilli_A; order RF39; family UBA660; genus Alloscybalousia. Next base: position 14,837 of record CANQHQ010000036.1, on the reverse strand, counting down.
TATATTGATCTTCTACTCTGAAATTATCATCAGTTAAGTGTAAATCCATCTTTAAAATGCGATCATATAATTGTGAAAAATCCATTTCTGTGCTAATATAAAGTACAGGGGAAGGACTTGTTTTATGTCCTAAAAATGTTGTTCCATTTGCGATTGCGTTGGCAAGTTGTAGGCAAAACATTGACTTACCAACTTTAGGTCGTGCAACTAAACAATATATCCCATTAGATTTCATTAGGTTATCCACTATGAAATCTTTTTTTGTATAATTTTGTTTCATTTCACTAATTGTCATCATGATTAGTTGTTTCTCCCGTATTCTTACTTACTTCTTTTAGATATTCAATATTAATTTGTAAATACTTAACAACCTCGCTCATAGGGATTAGTCCATTGGGTAAAGAATAATTTTTTCCTTTTAGATGGCTCATAATTTCCTTTTTTAATTTTAAAACATTATTTTTACATAAGCCTGTAATTTTGATTAAATCATTTGTATTACACCATTGTTTAGATAATATTTTTAATAATTCATCTGCATTCATTCCATCTTTCCTTTCTTTCTTGATTTCTTATGATGGTTTTAGTGTTACCAACAACTCCCTTTAAGGATGTATATATAGTTATTAGCCATATATCTAAGGAGGATTTTAGATTATCCACAACTCCTAATATAAATTAGGATATTTGTTTGTTTAATGTGTACTTCCCGTTCTCAGCAAACCCTGAGCCAGTCTAACCGTAAGCACACTATGCAATTTTCAAAGAACTACCTGAGGTTGCATTTTTAATGATAATACAACCTATAAGTTGAGTATATAATATCTAGCAAAGTATGTCAACCATTAAGTTGCAAAAATAGTAAAATTCAATTAAAAAGTTGCAAAAAGACATAAAATGTGGTATTATGGTAGACATGAAAGGAGTTTTACTATGCAAGAAACAGTTGGAGAAATGATCGCAAAAGCTAGAGAAGAAAAAGGCTTATCAAAAAGAGAATTATCAAGATTAGCTAATATTAGTGATACCGAGCTTGCTAGAATTGAATCTGGAGCACGTGAAGTTCCAAATCCTAAAACACTTCGAAAAATAAGTAAATACATTGGAGTTAATTATAATGATTTAATGTATGCTGCTGGTTTAGGGTTTCAAGTTACAAATTTAAATCCTTTTTTAAGAAGCTATTATGAGAATCTTAAAGGTGAACAACTGGAAGATGCTTTAGTTAATACGTATGCTAACATTAAAAACTGGGAAAATTTAATTTCATCGTTAACTGAAAAAATAAATAGTAAAAGTTTTACTGACCAAGAAAAAGAAATTATTGAGCAAACAATAGAAGATACCCAATATCAAATTTCTACAGCTAACGAAATCGTTAAATTGTTATTAAGTGCCAAAGTAAAAAACAGAAGGGAGAATAAATAATGGAAAAAGAGCGAAATAAATTTCATGAAAAGATTTATCGAATGAATGAGAAGAAATTAAATATTATTTCAGCAATAATTTTTATAATTACATTTATTTTATATATTATTTCATTTATAGTAAAAACAAATATTAGTTATGCACTATTTTGGAGTTTTATTACCGTATGTTTGTTATGTAATGTTATATTGTTGTTATTTTGGGATACAAGAGGAAAAACTTTAGATTTAAAAAAATCAAAAGCTATTAATAGGACTTTTGATGATTTGACTACTGTATCTCTTGTATTGAGCAGTTTGATTTATTTAGTTGTTATCTTTTTAGAAATGATTGATGAAAGTATTTCTCATAATATTTTAGCAACAACAGTTACTTTTATTTTAATTACAATGTCATATATTTTTAATAGATTAGCTGTATATAAAGCGAAAGAAGAGATGGCTAAGTTAGCAGAAAAAATTAGTGGAATAAAATAAAATGACACTATGACAGATTAAATGAGGGATGGGTATCCCTTTTTTTTGTGTCATTGTGTCACATATAAAACAAAAAAGCAATCTGTACTAGCATTGCTTATTAGTTTGGTAATTACCTTTATAATCTAATTTTTAATTTTAGCAAGTTTCATCAGTTCTTCTAACTCTTGACATTGTTCCATATATGAATTAAAAGCTATATCGTGTTGTTTTTTTAACTTTTCTATTGCTTCTTCCACTACCAAATGGGAGCACTCCTTTGATTATTTTTAAAAAGTTTTTAGTATATCAGCATAGACAGAAGAATTATAAATTAAAAGTATAATTTTTTTGATTGAGTTAGATAATTTAATTGACATTCTATATTGCAAACATTTATACTAATATTAATATATGAAGGGTGATGTATAGGATGAAAAAAAGTTTGATTAGTAAAGTTGTGGGAATAATTGTTATTGTCTTGGTTGTATTAGGAGTTATAGGTTTCTGCTTTTTGAATAAGTCAGCATATGAGATTTTAGTAGAAAGTAATAATACTTGTGATGGAAAAGAATATTCTTTTAATTATGATGGTAAAGATGTTTATACTGATTGTATAAGCAATATTTCAGTGCGAAAAAATGGAAAGCTATACAAATTAAAGGATGCAATTGAAAAAAATGTAATTAATTTTAATGAATTATTAGACAAAGCAGATAAAAAGCTTGAATATTGGGATGGTGGGAGTGTTTTATATCAATATAAAGATTTTACTATAATAGATTATCAACGCTTATATGACAAAGATTGCGATTTTATAGTTATAGGAAATAAAAATATTACTATAGATGATTATTGTAAATAGTTTTATACAATGATATAATAAAATTAACTACTAGAAGCAGTACCCAACCTAGAAAAAATATTTGTTTTATCTTTTTTAAAGATAAAGGATGGGAGGGATGATTTAGAGAGTATTATCAGGGGATGTTGAATTTTGCCTTAAGTAAACAAAGTATTATTGAAAGGATTTAATTTAATGAAAAAAAATAAAAAAGTTTTAATTTTTAGTTTACTTGCAATATTTTCATTTTGTTTTTTAACTCCTAATGTATTCGCTGCGTCAAAATATTATTTATCGGTTGGAACTGATTATGGAAGTATTGGTGGAAATAGTACACCAGAAGCCAATTGGGTTGGCTCTACTTTAACATTAAATGGATATACAGGTTCTACAGTTGTAGCACCTACATATACAAGTTTTAATTCTAAAGTTTTAGGAAGATATACTTTAGAAAGTGATGTTCTTTATTTTTTAGGTCACGCTTCTTCAGATAATATTTCTTGGAATTACCAAGCAAAGAATGGTAACTATGCTGTAGGTATTGTAAATAAAAATAGTGATGCCACATATTATGGTAACGGTGTACAATATCGTATGACAGGAATTGGTAGATATAATTTATCTAATGTCGATTTAGCAGTTTTCCAAGGTTGTAGTACCGCTGCTAACTCCAGTTCTAATCTACCAAAATACGCTAATTCTCAAGGAGCAAAAGTGGCTATTGGTTGGGCAAGTGATATCAGTCAATCAGATTCTCTTCCATGGATAAAAAGATTTTTCTCTAATGGATTCTTCCCTAATAATGTTACTAATATGGTAAATTATGCAAATAGTTTTGGTTATGTAACATCTGCTATAAAAAACACTAGAATTTATGGTAATGGAAATACATCAGTATTCCCTGCTAGTGCAACACAAGTTATGAGTGTCACTAATGTTGATAATCGAAAAAATACTATAAATGAACCATACAACACTAATTCTTCATCACTACAAGAAATTAAATCAAAAATAGTTAGTCTAATAAAAGAAAATATTGATGAAGAAATTAATGAAAATGATTTTATAATAGAAACAGCCCAAAATGATAGTGGAAAAATTTATGATTTGTATTTCACTATTAATGGTGTTAAGACTAGTTTAGGATATACTGTTTTTACAAATGCTGACGGAACTATAATCACAGATATTTATAATAATATGAATAACTATGAACCAGAAGTATTAAAAACAGAAAAATCATTAACTATAGAAAATAAGTTAAATCAAGTTACTACAGCTAAGGCTAATGAAATAAATAAAACTGCAGTTAATGTTGTAAAATCAGAAAATCTTAATACTACTACAGAGATAGTTGATACATTTAACTATTATGATGTAAGTGAAGCAAAATTGTATCAAATTACTCTTGTAAAAGTAGAATTGCCAACTGGTGCATATTCATTAATTGATTACAAAACAGAATTATAATAAAAAGAAACCAAACGATAAATAGAAATAATATAGGACTAGTAATTTATTATTAGTCCTTTTTATATTACTTATATATTATTAAATTAATGTACAAAATTGGAGTTCAAAAGAAGATGAATACTTACAAATTATTGAAGAGCAACAACAAGGTTGTTTTGAAAATATTCCGAGTGTTGAATATAATGTTTCGTTGGAAGATAGTGTAACTACTATTATTAGAACTTATGAAGTTAATGAAAACAATCAAGATGAATTAGAAAAAGACACACTTTTATATAATAATATAAAAGATATTCATAACGATTATTCTAAAATAAAAGAATATTATGAAAATGAAGTTTATACTTATGATAATAATATGATTCTTAAAAAAATAAAGTTCACTCGTGAAGAAGAATATTCTAGTGAAGAACGTGCTAATAGTCAAAAATCTATTCATGAAGGTGCAGTTGATAAAGCAAACGAAATGGAAGGAATGAGTGGAAGCGTAGAAACAAAAAGTAATACGAGTTTTGTTTATTCATTTACTTATGATTTAGAAAAAATTTCTAATTTAGAAGATGCTCTTGGTAGTGGAATGTCTACATATTTAGATTACTCTACCCATAAGTTTGATGCTGATAAATATGCTGATGGATTTGAAAATGTCAACAATAGTGAATTGTCTAGTGGTACTTGTGTTATTGAATAATTTGAATTTATATTATAGATCAACTTAATTGTTGATCTTTTTTATACCTTATTTAAAGGAGAAAATGAGCAAATAAAAAAATCCTAGTAAACAATATAATGTCCACTAGGATTTTTATTAATTTAATAAGCAATAACTATAATCAAATATTAATAATCTTTCTTTTATGATTTTATTTATTTTCTTGTTTTTGAAATCTGTGTTATAGATATTGAATAATATTTCGATAGAAAACTGTTTCTTTTCTATTTCTGATAATTCTAAATACTTGGCTGAAAAAAGTAGTAGATGTTTATAAATACTAAAGTTTATTATTTTTTTAGAATTTTTATGATCTAAAATTGTTAGTATTTGTTTTAATAAAATAATAATATCTCTCATATTAAAATTTATGTTGAAGTTTTTGTTTTCAGTTAAGTAAAGTGCTAATCTTACTTTATCAATATTACTCAACATATCAAATTGATGTAGTAATTCTATGACCTTTTTCGTGTTACTTTCTAATAGCATAATTTACCTCTTTTCCTTGATTTTACTGGGTTACAAGACATTTACCAAGCAATTATTTGTGTCTTTACTATATTCATCCAACCCTCTGTTTCATACCACCAGAGAGAGAAGAAGGATATTTATACATAAAATCTCCTAATCCATACGTCTTTAATAAACGAATCACTCGTGCCTTGGATTCTTCATTTAGTTTTCCCTTAATTTCTAAACCTAGAAGACAATTATCGAGAATCGTTCTCCAAGGAAAAAGGGCATCCCTTTGTAACATGTATCCAATGGTAATATTGTCTTTTTGAAATTGAATGGTACCATCCGATTTCGGTTCTAAATGAGATAGGACGGAAAGTAAACTGGTTTTTCCACAACCAGAAGGTCCCACAATAGAGAGAAGTTCTCCTTCATACACATCGAGATTTATTCCACCCAATGCTTCTACTTCGCTATCGAAATCTTGATAATTTTTCTTAAGATTACGAATGCTTAAAATAGGTTTCATACTAATCCTTTTGATAAATCAAGTCTTCATATGGAACTTGTTCTTTTAAGTCGTTCGAAGCCATCATGATTTCCTGAAGATGATAGAATGATTCTTCACTAAATGTTGTAGTGGTAGGCCAAGCATCAATCGCCCGATAGCGTTCTACTACGCCAACCAAGTCGTTAAGAGAAGTATCTGGGAAGAAATCTAACATAGCTTGCGCCACTTCTTCATCAGAATGTTCATGAACATAGTCTAATCCTTTTTGAATGGCTCTTGTGAATTTTTCAATGGTTTCTGGATGTTTTTCTATATAACTGATTCGGGCACTATAAGAAGTATAAGGAACGACTCCACCTAATTCTCCAATCGATGCAACGACATAACCCAATCCTTGTTTTTCTACTTGCAATGCATTAGGTTCACTTAATGATAGAAAAAGAAAGCACTAGAAAGGATGTAGTAAACTAGATGTACCGATAGGAAAAAAGCACATATATTATATTGAGGTGAAAAAAATGCGCTTTGATTATCAATATGGAAATCAGTATTATAACTATGAGTATCCCATCGGAGTTCAAAGTAAAGAGTATCAAATTCTAGCGCCAGAACAATCTCAAAATGTGCAACCAGGAATGGAATACGTCATGAGACCAAGACCAGTCTTCGATAACCCGAATTATAAGGGAAGTGGAAAACTACAAGGAAAAGTAGCCATTATCACAGGAGGAGATAGTGGGTTAGGAAGAGCGGCCGCTGTTGCCTTTGCGAAAGAAGGAGCCAAATTAGTCATTCCTTATTACAATGAGCATCAGGATGCGATGGAAACGAAAGAATACGTTGAAAAACTAGGTGGTAAATGTCTTCTAATGTCAGGAGATATCGCCGATAAAAATTTCTGTAAAAATATCGTAAAAGCCACCATCGATACCTATGGGAAAATTGATATTTTAGTAAACAACGCCGGAGTACAGTTTCAACAGGATGAATTAGGTTGTATCAGCGATGAACAATTTGATCGAACAATGAAAGTGAATATTTATGGGATGTTTTATTTGACAAGAGAAGTACTACCTTATTTAAAGTCAGGGGCTTCGATTATCAATTTAAGCTCCGTTACAACTTTCTATGGAGATCCGCAACTAATCGATTATGTTACTACCAAGGGAGCCATTGTCGGTTTTACGAGAGCACTCGCAAGAAATTTGGCTTTGAAGAATATTAGAGTGAACGCAATTGCTCCAGGATTCTTCTGGACTCCTTTACAACCTGCCTGTTGGGTAAAGGAGAAAATTCCATCTCTTGGGGCGAACGCAGCGATGGCAAGAGGAGCGATGCCTTATGAACTTGCGCCAACCTTTGTTTTTCTAGCATCCGATGATTCTAGTTATATGACTGGTCAAGTCATTCATAATAACGGTGGAGAAATCATGGGATAAAAAAATCCTAAGTCGTAAAAAACTTAGGATTTTTTGATGCTTTTTTGTATAGGTGATGGGTCACCATCTAGAGGAACTTCCTCCTTTTCTATCTTTGGGAAAAGAGAAAGAGAAATTCCCTCGGGATTTTCTTCCCCATTCTTAGTGCCGAAAAGAGGAAGTTGATGGATGTCATCTAAGTAAGCTCTTACTCCATCATTTAACGAATCAAAAAGTTCTTTTGGCAAATTCGAACTCTTTAATAGTTCCATATGATGTTTTGCATCACTGACATTTCGCGTAAGAAGGGACTGTAACAAATCAATCACATGATGAGACAAGTTCAAAGCATTTTTTTCTGTATCTTGCCCTTTACCCAAAGCAAGTTCAAAAACGATAATAGGAAGTAATCCATCTTTTGCCATCTGTAAGGCTTCCATGGTAATAAAATGATTGCTGATGGCTTGATTGACTTTAAAAAGTTCCTGTTGCATTACGTGACTGGTAGTGGCAAACCGATTTACTTTCGCTGTCATCGTTTGAGCTAAAGAATGATAACGTAAGAACGTACCGTATTGGTCATCCTGTTTTGGATCTAACGTAGTTAATTTTTCTTTGACTTTTTCTTCCAATTCTTTCGCTATCACATAATAAGATTGATTTTTTTCTCGGTAAACTTCGACATAACGACGAATCTGATGATACTGAAGTAATTCTTGGGATAATAACTGAATATCTTCATCGATTTTTTGGTTTAATTCTTGTAGTTTTTCCTGATGGAAAATAGGTTCTGAATCTTCTACCTTTTCCAATTTTGGTTCCAAGAAGATTCTCGCTAAGAAACTTCTTGGTTTTTCCACAACTTTTGCTTCTTCTCTCGCATAGATTCCAGTTAAAATTTCATTGATATCTTCAACGGACTGGTCATGACTATCCCGCAAGATTAAGTCAGGTAATTTCTCTTGAATATAACTAGAATGAACCGTTAAAGAGTTTCCAAAATGGAGAATACTTTTCATATCATCTGGATGAAGTTCATCGATAGGAGTATGTTCCAAAAGGGCAATCCGTTCCTCGACAGAAAGAGACAATTCATAATCTTTTCCTGTTATAACTTCTTGTTTTAAAATATCGTAATTTCCACCTATATTGGCGATGAGGTTTTCGAGAAAAAGACTTGTATTCATGGTAGGATCAAAAATTCTTTTAATCAAATCATCAACGGTTCGAAGATAAGTATAACTATTATTGTCTTGTTTCACATAGTTCAAAAAACTAGGAACGGTATGAGAATAATCGATAGAAGCATCCGAAAGTGATTCAAAATCTTTCTCTGAAATTCCACATACCTTCTGAATGAGTGGGAGAGTAATCTGATTCTTTTCAAAGAATTTTTGTAAATCGGATTTTTGATTCCCCTCCAAACGGAAAATACAAGAGACAAGAGAAAATTCAGCGGCATCTTCTTTCGTCGTAAGAATCGGACAATCGATTTCTTTCTCTTCTATTTTTTTCATAATCATCTGATAAGTCGCAAGAACCATTTTCAAATAATCCTGCGTCGAAGAAGAGTATTTCGTAATCATACCTTTATATGTTTCAGTCTTCTTGTCTTCTTCTTTCTTCAACAAATAGGCGTGATATTTCTTTTTACAATGAGTGTAATCATCAAAACAATGACCAAAAGAACTTAAAAACTTTTCGAGAACGACACTGTAGTAAATTTCTTTTGAAAATATATTTTCTAATACGCATTCCAATGTTAAATGGGTTCTCTCTATATCCTTATTCTTTCCTCCAAATAGATACGAACCATATTGTGAAATCAGTAAATCGATATCAATAGGAGAACTATTATAGGAACGAGAAATCTTTAAATGAGAACAAACACTTTCTTTTGTGAAGTTTTCTTTTTCTAAAAAGCCTCTTAAATTCTCATCGGAAGAAAGGAAAAAAGAGAGGAGTAAGGAAAGAAAACGAATATCTTTTTCGGCATAATCATGAAGATTCGAAACCAAAAAAGGATGAATTCTAGAAGCATCTTCAAACAATTCCACTGTTTCCATCGGAATATCTTTAAAGAACTTTTGCGTTAAATTTCTTTTTCTTTCTTCTTCTTTCTTTGTTAAATGGGTTGTCAATTGGTCTTTGAAATCACTTTCTAAGACATGATGATTTGAAAGGGAAGCAAAAATTTCTTCTAGAATCATAGTTTTATTAAAGTCTCGATTACATAAATTATAATTCACATCTGAAATCGTAATCTGGTTATTCCGCATAGGACTATTGACACCCTCATGAACAAATTTTGTGAAGCGATACACCAAAGTTTTCGAATCGAGAGGTTCCTGAAGGATTTCCTCTTTTGTGAGCGAAATGCCAATAAAATCAAATACTTTTGGTAACGTAATACCAAAGTCTGAGAAGAATTCACTCACATCTCCATGAAAATAATAGGAAGCGATTAATAATGCCAACGTATCGGCATCATCGGGTCCTTTTAAAACGTTTAAATTATGTTTTTTCAATTCCATCTTTTTTTCGAGTAAGGTATAAATTTTTGCTGTAAATTCAATAAAATCCTTTGTATCTTTTCGCAAATCCAAATAGAATCTCCGAGTATAATCGATTTCTTTTTCTCTTTTTGCTTCCTCCATTGCTTCTGCTACTTGAAGATCAAAGGACGAAAAAGTATCGATAGGACATTGAAATTTTGCCAATAAACGTTCCACTGCAAAACTTTCTGAGATGCTTCGATCAAACACATTATTCAGAATGAGAGGAACACAAATCTCAGATGGTTTTTTCCCTTCACAAGCTCCTTTTTGGTAATATTTTTGATAATACTTTTGAATCGTAGGAAGCGATTTAGGAGTATTCGAAATGATACTAGAAAATCCTAGAATGGAACAAACTTTTCCTGATCTTACCCCATGATTCTCCAATAAAGTTTCCATAATCGTCTGTGACGTATCTACCTCGTTTTGTCCTTGGGTATCCTGATAATAAAAAGTGGCTAGAAATAAAGAGATAGGCACAATGTCTTCCACTGTTTTTTTCATAACCCCATTTTCTAAATCCGCTTTCATTTCGGAAAAGAAAAGACTTTGAACGCGGGAAGCCGTTTCCAAGTAAGAAATAACAGAAATCGGTAACGAAGTAAACAATTGCTTCTCTAGTTTTTTTTCAATAGAACGGTCCTGTTCTTCCAGATACGTATCAATCATGTTTCCAAAATAATTAGGAGCCAAATCAGGAATGATTTTTTTTAAAAAGGATATATCATTATAGCGGGCAAACTCCCTGAAAGTATGCCGTAAAATGTGCATGGGGTGAAGCGTATCGTATAGGATAGGGTTCTCGTACTCTGGTAAAACCGACGAATTTTTTATGTAAGCCTCTTTGAAATCGATTGAATTCTTTTTTGATGGTTTTTTGTAATAACAATCGATTCTTTTTTCCGAATAATTATACTTGTGGAATAAAACACCCATTTCCGGATCTCTAGCACATAGAAGAAGAGAGAAAAAGAATTGTTTATGTGTATCTTTTTTCCAATTATCATTAAAAACCCTAATATCTTCTGTTTGGTTGCAGTCTAAATAAGAAAGTAACTGTAAAAGAAATTGGAATGTTTTTTCTGGAATCGTATTTTGTAACTCCTCGTAAGTTAGTGTCATAAAAATCCCCCAATCTAACATGTTAGTCTAACATAAATAGTTGAAAATGTAAACGAAAAGACGAGGTAGAAAAAAAGATGAAAATCATTTCTTTTAGATTCATACATACAGTTTAATAAAAGGATAGGGAGAAGATGAAAGTGGAAAAGAATCGACAAAAAGAAATGAGAAATGAGGAATCGTATCTATTAAAATTAGCCCTTATTATCAATAGGGAATTATTAGAAGAAGAAAAGATTTCTTACGAAATGTATAAGCGTGCGGAAGATGGTTTATGGAAAGAATTAAAGAAAGAGAAGTAGACTTTTTTGGATTTATATAAGATAAGACAAGACCTCAATCGCGGAATTCCTCTTACCAATATGAAGTTAAGAGTTATCGATTATGCGAGAGTTTCCACCGACCATTTAGAACAGAAGAAATCACTTCAAAATCAGGTGGAGCATTTTGAAAACTGGATTGTATCGAACCCTAATTGGACTTACCTCGGGAGTTATATCGATGATGGGATCTCCGGAACAACGGATAGGAAAAGAGAGAACTTTATGAAGATGATCGAAGACGCTCATAAAGGAAAATTTGATTTGATTATCACGAAAGAAATATCGAGATTCTCAAGGAATACCTTAGATAGTATTAAATATACAAGAGACCTATTATCAGATGGAGTTGCCGTCCTTTTTGTAAATGACAATATTAATACTGCTCTCCCAGATGCTGAACTTCGACTCACCATCATGGCATCCATGGCCCAAGACGAAATCCGTAGACTTTCGGAACGTGTAAAGTTTGGGATGAATCGGGCGATAGAACGAGGAGAAATTTTAGGAAATCAACATCTCTATGGTTATCAAAAAATAGAAGGAACCAAGAATTTTGAAATCGTCCCACAGGAAGGAGACATCATAAAGAAACTCTTTCATCTTTACGGAATCGAAAAAAAATCTTTATCAGAAATTGCGAGAATGTTAAACGAAGAAAACAAAGATACTAGAAAATGGACTGCTTCCGCAATCGCCAGAGTCATTGAAAATCCAAAATACAAAGGCTTTTATTGTGGAAAAAAAACCGAAGTCGTGGACTTTATGACCAAAAAAATCAAATACCGCGAAAAAAAAGAGTGGATTTCTTATGAATACAAAGAACGAATTCCCCCGATTGTGAATGAAACTCTATGGGAAAAAGCCAATAGGAGATTACAAATCCGAAAGAAACAAACTTCTCGAAAAAAAGAGACATGGGTAGACAAAAATCGTTATATTTATAGTGGAAAAATTTACTGTAAAAATGAAGGAACCCCTTTTTATCCTAGACAATTTCAACGGACAACCAAAGAAAAAACTTGGGTTTGTAAAACTTATCTCGAAAAAGGAAAACAAGGATGTGATTCTCCCAAAATAAGAGAATCAGAACTAAATAGAATCATGAAAGAACTACTTGAAAAAGAAATACAAAGTCTCCAAAAAATTCAAGAAATTCTACTTCCATTCTATCAAGAGGATAGGTTCTATTTTGAAAAAGAAGTAGAAGGTCTTCAAAAAAAGGTACGAGAACTAGAATCCAAAAAAGAAAAAATATTAGAATTAAATATAGGAAACTATCTTTCGAACCAAGAATTTTCAAAATTAAATCGAGAATATAATCGTAAGAAAAAAGAATTAGAAACAAAGATACAATTCTATGAAAAGAAGCAGTTAGAAAGGAAGGAAGAAAACCATCAAAAAAACGTACGAATGAATGAAATTAAGAAGAAAATAAATGACGAAAAAAGAAAAGAATATTTGATGAATCAATTCCTAAAAAAAATCTTTGTCTCTAAAAAAGAAGAAAATACCATTCTTTTAGAAATTGTCTTATTGAAAAGAAAAAAACAAAAAAGAAAAGAAGAAAAGAAAACATATGTGTTCGATCGAGATTGGAATACCAAAAGTACCAAACACTATCAGGTCACTTATCAAGTAATAGTAAAGGAGGAATCCTAGCCAGAAATAGACAAATCCTTGATTTTATGCTATAATGACGGTGTTAAAAAAACGGAAAATAAGGAGAAAAAATATGGACCAAGCACTTGGAATAAAAATGATAGAACACTATCTAGCGAAAAAAGACTATTTCATTCGAATTCGAAAAGAGAAAGAAACATGGAATACGAAAGTCTACTATAATGGAATTCAAGTATTAGAAGTAGAGAATCAACAATTATTTTTAAATGAAGCAATGTTCTTTTTGAAGGGAACGCATGATCAATTTAAAGAAGTGGATTCCTCTAGTATTCAAAAGTTAGAAAAACTTGGTTTTTCCTTTACTTGTGGATTCAAGGGAAGGGGACCAAGAAAACATACATACTATTTGACAGTGGAACCATCTTCGAATCAAGAACTCTATAACGCCAATAAGAAAGAAATTCAAGAAAAAATGAATCAATTTCTCGAAGCATTGAAAAAGGTAAAAAAGGATGCCACCATGGATGAAGAAAAGAATACGTATTATTTTACTTTTTCTGATCCGAGAACGAGTTACGAAGATCTAATTTTCCTTCAAAAATTAGGAATCAACCTTACTGTTCCTCAAGAAGGAATTACGAAAATTCAAATGAATGAAAAAATAGTTTGGGAGAATCAAAAAATAACAGAAAAATTCTTTGAAACAGTAGAAGAATTAATGGAACAACGGATTCAGGAATACAACGGAGGTACGGAAGAATATGGAGAAAAACAATTTCAACAAAAATTAATGAATCTCATGTTTGAAGAAACTTCCAAAAAAGAATTGCGTACGCAGAAAGATTTTCCTTTTTCTAAGAGTGAACCATTTGAGATGGAGTATTATCTTTACGAAGATGATCGAGAAACCAGAAAACAAAATAGTCGCAAGGGTAGAGTAGACAATATTTTTATTGAGAAAAATAAAATTCAATTTACAGAATTAAAGATTGATGACAATGTCATCGGTGGAAAAAATGGAATTCATAAACACCTAATTGATATTCTAAATGGATTAAAACAAAATAAGGAAGCAATGGAAGAAATCGAAGACTATGTAAAAGATTATAATGAAGCCCTATCGATGATTCCTGAGAAACAAAAGTATCAAATTCCAATTGAGGAATTGAAAGAAAGAGAATTTGTAATTGTTTGTGGTTATAATAAGAATCAGAAGGAAAATGTTCAAAATAAAATCAAAGAGATTTGGAATAAAACCGCAAAAGAAGTAGGAGTCGAAGAAAAAGATTATAAGGAAGATTATTTATCAATGAATGTTCCTACTTTAATAGAAGAATTAAAAAAAGTAAAATGCGAAGTAAAAATCTATTTGACAAAGGAAGATTATCATTGTTTTGAATTATATAAAAACTAAGTAAAATTGGACAAGGAAAAGAAAAAAAATATTATATAAATGGAAGGAGAAAATTTATGGGAACACCAATCGGAAGAACGAAACCCAAAACAAGGGAAGAAGAGGAACAAGAAGAAAGAAAAGCAAGAATACAAGAAATGAGAAGACGAGAAGCCGAAAGTGAGGCACGAAACGCCCAATACGAAAGAGAAGTAAAAAGGGATAGAGAACTAGGGAAAGAAGCAGATAAATACGAGTATTTAAATCAAAGATTGGATTATTATACAGCCAAAGGATATACGCAGGAACAAGCCATTTCTTTCGCAAAACAAGATTGGGAAAGTAAAAGTTTCATGGATCAGTTTGCGCAAAGAGAGTACGAAACCTATCAAGAAGAAATCAAAAATACACGGCGTCATCATTAAAAAAAGGGAAAATTTATTTTTCCCTCAGACTGTTGACAAAGTAAAATTTGTTAATAGTCTTTTTATTTTGGAAGAAATGTATTATAATTAAATTGCGAG
>CANQHQ010000035.1 GCA_947623825.1 uncultured Bacilli bacterium | reverse complement strand
AAATTTCCACCCTTCACGATTCCTAATTTTCTCCTATTCTTAGTATACCCCCCCCCCCACCTTGAAAAGTCAACAAAAAAAGACAGATATTATCCATGGAGTGGTAAGCTAAAAGCCTCTTATTCATCCGTCTTATTTTTAAATTGAAGAACGATAGGTGTTCCATCAAAATCAAAGTTTTCACGAAGTTTATTCTCGAGATATCGTTCGTAAGAAAAATGAATCAAACCTTTATTATTGACACGGAACGTAAATTTAGGAGGTTTCTTTCCTGTCTGACTTACAAAATAAATTTTTAACCGTTTTCCTTTATAAGAAGGTGGATTATTTAGTTCATAAGCATCTTCAATTACTTCATTCAATACGTTCGTAGGAATTTCTCTTTTTACGTTCTCACATACACGCAGCACCTCCGGCATGAGTGTGTGTAATCTTTTCTTTGTAAGCGCAGATAAAAAGACAATAGGGGCATACGTAAGAAATTGAAATTCATTTCGTAATAATTCTGTATACTCCTTGATATTTGGATTTTCTACTTTATCCCATTTATTGACCACTAAAAGAATCCCTTTTCCTTTTTCTAAGGCATAACCTGCGATATGTTTATCATGCTCAATGATTCCTTCTTCCGCATTGATTACCAACAAACAAACATCACTTCGATCGATAGCTTTTAAACTACGAAGTAAACTATATTTTTCAATCGATTCAAAAATTTTTCCTTGCTTTCGCATTCCAGCTGTATCGATAAGGACAAACTCTTCTCCGTGATATTTCAATACCGTATCGATGGCATCTCTCGTCGTTCCTGCCTTCTCACTGACAATCACTCTTTCCTCATTGACCAAGGCATTAATCAAACTACTTTTTCCTACATTTGGACGACCAATCACACAGAACTTTAATCTCGTATCTTCTTCCATCTCATCATAGGTTGGAAAATCTCTTGTCACGGCCTCCATCAATTCATACATGCCCGTATTATGTTCAGCGGAAATCAAATAATATTCTTCAAAACCTAATTCATAAAAATCGTAGGCATGTTCCATCGAAGATTTATGATCCACTTTATTAATAGCGACAATAACCCGTTTTCCCGACTTACGAAGTAAATCACGAATCACCTTATCATTCTCCGTCAATCCTTCTTTTCCATCAACCACAAAAACCACAACATCGCTTTCCGCAATCGCAATTTCTGCTTGAATCTTGATTTCTCGATGAAAAAGTTCCTGACCAACATCAATTCCACCCGTATCAATCAAAGAAAAACGATATTGTTGATAAGTAACTTCACTATAAATACGATCTCTAGTCACACCCGGAGTATCTTCAATAATCGAAATTTTACTCCCTACCATCTTATTAAATAAAGTACTCTTTCCAACATTCGGACGCCCTACCAAACACACACTAGGCAAATTCATAAAGAATCCCCCTTTCAATCCACCCTATTTTATCATAAAAGAAAAAAAAAGAGAAGTCCTAATTCTCTATAGACTTTCCTACTAGAATCCAATTTCTTTGAATTTCATCCAAATCTTTATAAAGAATTTCCCCATATTCCAAAAGATCTTTCTTTTCAGCCACTAACGAGAAATCGACATAATATTTTCCCTGATAATAATATTTTGGTTCTAAAAAATAGTCTTCTTCTTCAAATTCATAAAGCATAGGACTATCGGGATGAAAAGAAATGTCAAAATCGATGGATTCAGAATCATGGATTTTCACAATCTCAAAGACAAAATAATTGGAATTTTCATAAATTTCAGCATCATAATACCCAGAAAGAAGATAATGATATCGATTTTTAAGAAAGAGCCCCACTTGCTTGAAAAGAATTCCCAAATGACTTCGATTAGAAACATCAATATCACTGAAAAAAGACACAATCAAATCCTCTTTACCTATAAAAACTACTTTCAAAGTACCACCTATCATATCCTATGAAAAAAGAGGAAAATGGTCAAAGAAGAATTTTCTTATCTCTACTTTTCCTAAAAAAATAGACAAGAATCAAACTTCTATCCTTGTCTATCTAAATATTTCACACTATTCCATCTTGAATCAGAAGGGTTTAATAATAGTATCGTTTGTTCATCGAATTCTCCGTGATAAAACTTATCAATTACTTTTTTAAAAACCTCAATACTAGGATCCGCATAATAAAATAATGTCATACAAGATCTTACTTTTAAATCATCCGGATAACCTAAGATATCAGTTGGATCATTGTTATCTAAATCTAATAACGCTTGGGATATTTCAATTAAATTCTTTTTTAAATATTCATTATCTAAATAAGCCTTAGCCTCTTTTAAGTCTTCAATTCCATAAAATTCTGACATAGCACTGGAACCTAAATTCTTGAGTTGAGGAAAGATATACCAAGACCAATGAGTCACCTTTTTACCATTTCTAATCTCGCTAAGAGCTTGGTCATAATCTTGTTTCTGTGCTTTTACAAATCGATCTAAGTCCATGCAATACCCCCTCTTAAAAATTTCTAAATCAATTCTTCTTCCTCTTCTTTACCTGGTGGCGTAAGAATCGATTCGATCCGATGAAGAATCTCTTCTCTACCTAACTTCGTTACACTAGAAAATAAAACCAAATCATCTCCCATAACCAAGTCTAACGTATCAAGAATCACCTTTTTCGTTTTATCTACTTTACTACTTCCTACTTTATCCACTTTCGTCGCCACGACAGTGACAGGAATATTATAATATTTCAAAAAATTATACATTAACAAATCATCTTCGGTTGGTTTATGACGGAAATCAATCAACATGAAAACGCGTTTCATCTCAGTTCTTTTTTCAAGATATTCCTCAATCATTTTACCAAACTTTTCTTGGGTCTTCTTATCGACAGCGGCATATCCATATCCAGGAACATCAACTAAATAGAATTCCTTATTGACAAGATAAAAGTTGAGAGTCTGTGTTTTTCCAGGACGAGAAGAAATTCTTGCCAAGTTTTTACGATTAATGAGACAGTTAATAAAACTACTCTTACCAACATTACTACGTCCAACCAACATGAATTCCGGAAGTCCATCTTCTGGATACTGACTCCGTCTCACCGCACTCGTTCCTAACGTTACTTCGGTAATTTTCATTTCGTTTCTCCTTCCATTGACTGAATGTACTCTTCACATACACGGTCTAAATCATGAATCAATAACTCTGCCTCTTCCATCGTTGTTACCCTCGCTCCACTCGCGAATTTATGTCCACCACCATGATATTTCTCCGCAATTCCATTAATAATCGGTCCCCGAGAGCGAAGATTGATTTTAATAATCTCATTCTTTTTATCTTCTGAAATGGTCGCCCATACCAAAATCTCATCGATATAGTTAAAATTATTTACCATATTTCCCGCACTACCCGCATCGGCCGAGAACTTGTCCAATATCTGTGTCGTTAAAGTTACATATCCTACTCCATGTTCGGTCACCTTCATATTTTGTTCAATGTAACCTTGTAATCGAACCTCATGAAAAGGGCGCATATATAACTCTTGATATAATTTCGGAAAATCTAAAGGATATTCCTTTACCATTTTAGAAAGAAGGGAAAACAATTCAGCATTCGTATTAAACAAGAACCGATTCGTATCCGATACCAATCCTTGAAATAATTTTCCCATAATCGAAACATTCGCCTTCAATTTCGTTTTACGAATGAGTTCCAAAACCAATTGACAAGCCGAAGACTTCTGATCTTGAATGAGTTCTAAATCACAGAACTCTTCCACAAATGGATGATGATCAATTTTAATCTTATACGCAAAAGCATCCACTTCGGGAGAATCGACTCTCTTTCGATCAGGTGTATCTGTGATAATCAAAAGAGATTCAGAAAAATTTACATTTTCTAACTTATCAAGAGTACCTAAATAAGCAAATTTCGCTCCTCCTGTTCCTACCGCTAATACCCGTTTTTTAGGAAACGTATAGAGGATGGATTCCTTCAAAGCAATTTGACTTGCCATCGCATCCGGATCCACTCCAATATGCCGGGCAATGACAATGGTATCATATTTTTTAATCGCTTTATAAATCTTCTTATACATATATTTCTTCCTATCTAATCTCCAATGAGAGACATGGTATCTTCCGCAATCATCCACTCTTCATTCGTCGGAATAACCCAAATTTGAGAACGAGAATCACCTCGATGGATGGCTACTTCTTCTCCCCGAACCTGATTCTTCTCTTTATCTAAATAGATTCCTAAGCATCCTAATTTCTCTACAATGGCTTCTCTTGCCTCATAAGCATTTTCTCCTAGCCCTGCCGTAAACACTAAGATGTCTAGTCCACCTAATTCCACATAGTAACTGGCGATTTGACTAACCACTCTCTGCACATATTTTTGAAAAGCAATCTGACAAAGTTCTTTTCCTTCTTGTACGCCTGCATAAACATCTCGAAAATCACTCGAATGCTCACTAAGTCCTAAGAATCCAGATTTTTTATTCAAATCATTCATAATCTCATCGACATCTTTATCTTCCATTTTCATCATATAAGGAATAATCGATGGATCGATATCTCCACTACGAGTACCCATCATAATTCCTGCCAAAGGAGTAAATCCCATCGTTGTATCCACACATTTTCCATCTTTCACGGCGGAAAGACTACCTCCACTACCTAAATGGCAAATAATCGCCCGATACGATTCTTTTCCATAAACTCTTGGAATTTGTTTACTAATATAACAGTGACTCGTTCCATGAAAACCGTATTTTCTGACTCCATATTTTCGGTACCATTCGTAAGGAACAGGATAAAGATAGTGAACTTCATCCATCGTCTGATGAAAAGCCGTATCAAACACTCCAACCATTGGTACATGAGGAAGGGCTTTTCTTACCGCCTCAATTCCTAAAATATTGGCTGGATTATGAAGAGGTGCAAGTAAAGAATACTTTTTCAAATCCTCTATCACTTCGTCTGTAATCATCACAGAACAATTATACTTATCTCCTCCATGAACCAAACGATGTCCCACACCATCAATTTCTTCCAAAGAAGAAAGAATCCCAAGTTTAATCAAACGATCTAACAAAATTTCGACAGCCACTGTATGATTTGGCATCTCAATTTCTTCTCGAATTTTTTCCCCTTGGTACTTAATCGTATAAAAACTACCATCTAAAGTCACACGTTCAAAATATCCTGAAGCAATACAATTTTTCTCTTTCATATCAAATAAGCTAAACTTTAATGAACTACTTCCAGCATTAATTGATATTATTTTCATAAAATCCCTCTTTCTACACCCTTATTATACTACATCATAATCGAATTTCAAAGGAAAGGTTCAAAGAAAAAGATTAGATTTCTCTAATCTTGAGATAACTGATAAGTATCACGCGCAATCATCAATTCTTCATCTGTTCCAACAACATAAACAGGAATCTTAGAATCTTCTGTTGTAATGGTACCTTCGATTCCTTTTCGTACAATGGTTTCATTATTTTTCTTTTCATCTAAGAAAATACCGAGAGAAGATAATTTCTTCAATACTTCTGCCCGAATAATGGAATCATTCTCTCCTCCACCAGCCGTAAAACAAATCGCATCCACTTGTCCATTTAATTTCACATAATACTTAGCGATATAATCGACAATTTTATTCGTATACATATCAAACGCTAGTAAAACACGTTCTTCCTTCTTTTCAAAAGCCTCATCCAAGTCTCTTAAATCACTACGTCCAGCAATTCCTTCCAATCCACTTGCCTTATTCAATTGCGTATCTACTTCTTCTAAAGACATTCCCGACTTTTTCATGAGATAAGAAATCATCGTATAATCGATATCTCCACTACGAGTTCCCATCATAATACCAGCATTTGGCGTAAATCCCATCGAAGTATCGATACATTTTCCATCTTGTACAGCAGAAAGACTCGCACCATTTCCAATATGGCAAATAATCAAATTAGGAGCTTCTTTTCCTAATAACTGAGATAATTTTTCCGTTACAAAGCGATGACTCAATCCATGAAATCCATATTTTCGTATTCCATACGTTTGATACCACGCATAAGGTACAGGATACAAATAATCCACTTCTTTCATTGTTTGATGAAATGCTGTATCAAAACATCCTACCTGTTTGGCATTAGGAATGGCTTCCTGAAAAGCACGAATTCCAATCAAATTAGCTGGGTTATGAAGAGGAGCCAAATCACAGATTCCTTCAATTTCTTGTATAACTGAATCTTGGATTAAAACGCTCTCAGAATAAAGACTTCCTCCATGAACAATTCGATGACCTACTGCCTCAATCTCATCTAAAGAAGATATAACTTGAAGGGATAATAACTTCTGTAGTAAAACTTGAACCGCTTCTTGATGATCCTTCAAAGGTACTTCTTCCTTATATTTCTCGCCATTAAATTGAATAGAATAATTACTTCCCTCTAATCCAATTCTTTCAATAGCGCCTTTCATAATTACTTTTTCTTCTGGCATTTCATACAAACGAAACTTTAATGTTGAACTACCAGCATTGACTGATAAAACTTTCATATTTCTCTTCCTTTCAATACATACCATTATACTATTTCTGAAATCGAAAAAGCAATAAAAAGTAAAAAAAGAAGATTTCTCTTCTGATTCTGATGATTATTGAAGAAAAGAACCCAACGGTTCTTTTCTCTATTTCTTATTCATTATTCTATTTTTCTTCTTTACATTCGTACTCGAATGTACTCATGAAAGATAGATATTCTTCTATGCTATAGGTTTCTTTTTTATTATATTTCAATGGTTTCTTCCAGATATAGGTAATTGTTAAATTTTTGTTGTCCTCTTCCACATCATCCGGTTCGAATCCTTCCGTCCAGGTAGATTTTTCTTTGGTGGAATCGTAACTTTCTTTATTACCAAATACGATCGATAGGCTTCTTGTCCCATCCACTACTTTTTCTTCCTTTAGAGAATAATCAAATTCATAGTGTTGTTTTAGGATAGGTCCTTCTCCTTCGTTATCTGGCTTTGTGTTACAACTATAATGTGTCATTTTCCCTTTTGAATCTAGAGAAGAGAAAATGCCAATACCACATAAGATACAGCCGAGGACTACGATAGTTCCTATTACATATTTCAATTGTCTACTCATCTTATTCCTCCTAATTACTATAATAACAAGTGTCTCCAGAAAGAGTTCCACCCTGTGGACAGGTGTAGCGCGAACAATTATAAGATTCTGTTTGGGTTCCACTGCAGTCATCATAGTACCAAGTACAGTTACAGTAGGCACCACCACTACATGCCTCCCAATTTCCACCTCCAAGGTCTCTTACCCAAGAACCACACTTCGATTCACACTTAGGAACTGTTCTTGTACAGGTTTCAGATTTCCATACAGCAGGATAACTGTGTTTCACTGGAAAAGTAACTGTTTCTTTTTTGCCATTGTTTCCTGTCACTGTACAAGTAACATCATACGTTCCTTTTTTCTGACTCTCCGAAGGATCACAAGTCACCGTTCCACCAGCAGGTCCAAATCCTGGATCAACATTATCTTTAAAAGCATAATCTTGGTCATCCAAAATTAATGGATTAGTAGTAATAGAAGGGACTGGTGTCT
This sequence comes from uncultured Bacilli bacterium, assembly GCA_947623825.1. Classification (GTDB taxonomy): domain Bacteria; phylum Bacillota_I; class Bacilli_A; order RF39; family UBA660; genus Alloscybalousia. The sequence goes on along the minus strand of CANQHQ010000035.1, from coordinate 8,579 downwards.
TCATATCTGCCTTTACAACCAAAGTACAGGTATTGGTATTATTCGCATGGTCCTTCACTGTTCCAGTAATCGTATCTCCTCCCGCAGCTGTCGCTACATTGCTGATGGATGGTCGATCAATACTACTACTTGCGACTTGACTTCTCTCATCATTTGTCGAAGCAAAGCCAATCTCCACAGCTTCGATATAATAATCTCCGTATTTCTTCGGACTATTCGTAACTTTTAAACTACACGTTGGTGCTTTGGTATCTCTTTTTACAATATAGGTATTAGACCATTCTCCTTTATTTCCCGCTTCATCAGACGCTCTTACCCAAATCGTCCACTCTCCATCGGTAGAAATGGTCCAAGGATTACTGGTCTTTGTTCCACTGGTTCCTTTATTATAGGCATATTCATAATACGTAACGCCTACATTATCGGTCGCACTAAAACTTTGTTTTACATTTTGATTCGTCCAAGAATCAGATACATATCCATTCAAATTTACAGTCGTCTTTGATGGCTTTTCTGTATCCATATGAATCTTTTGGACAGCCGAAAAATCTCCTTTATTTCCCGCAACATCTACTGCTCGGAAGGTAACATTATTACTACTGAAATTGTTTGGTGGTGTCCATGTATCCCCGGTCGTTTCATATAAATTTCCATCTTTATAAATTTCATAATGTTTCACTTTGATATCATCCGTCGCTGATAACTTCACTTGAATCTTATTTTGCCATTTCTCAGAACTACTTCCACTCACATACTGAACCGTCGTCTTACTTGGTTTCGTCTTATCCATCTGAATAGCTAACTCTTTCACAGCGCTTTCTTTTCCGGCATAGTCTACTACTTTTACTTGTAACGTTCCGTAAAACGTTTGATTGAGTGGAATCGTAATTTCATTCTTTGACGTAGAGTAAATATGCCACGTGGTTTCTTTCTTCTCTTTATAATAAACGGCCTTGATTCCACTTCCATCTAGTTTGGGATATTTCGCCCGACAAGCACTTCCTGCTTCGCAAGCATAATCTTTCGCCGTAATCTGTAAAATCGTATCTTTATTGGTAATTTCTCCACCATAATTGGTTCCAGAAGTTTTACTTAGTTTGATTGATTCAATTACGGGAGCAACTGTATCTACCACTTGTACGGTTCTTGTAACTTTCTTCGTTCGATAACTCCACGTAATCGTATTGGTAGCAATCACGGTCGTGTCAATCGAAGAAGGGTTCCCTTTGATAGTCGTAGAAATCAAATTGGATTCATCTCCTACCTGTTCTGTCACCGTTGCTTCAGGAATCGTTAGTTCGTCACACTGTTTCACTGTTGTCGGTAGATCAGCATTCAACTTGATATCATAGTTTCTTGCTTCGTCATTGTTTCCTACATAACTACACTCTTCCTCTTCAGAAGTAAATTTATCTCCACATTGAAGACAAACATGATAGTCGTAACGATTGGTTCCCTTTTTAATCGCTGTCACCGTTCCATCACAAGGATTTCCCTCTTCGTCTTCCGGAACACTAATATATTTATTTTCCGTTAACTCTTCCATCGTCACAACCGTAGAATTTCCAATTTCTCTTGGATAAAGACTTTTATAGTCCAAAAGATAATCTCTTCCTGCAGCGAGCACATCGGTTTCTAGTCCTCGATAATATTCAAGATTTCCTTTTCTCAAATATCTTCCTATCGCTGGTAAGGCAATTCCTAATAATACCGTTAAAATCACAAGAACAGCCAAAACCTCAATCAAAGTAAATCCATTTTTCTTTCTCATTCTACAGCACCCCTATCCTAATTCTATAATAAGATTATACCCCTCCCCATATCATTTTGACAAGATAAATTTATTCAACAAAAAAGACAAAAAAAAGAGAAAAATGATTTTTCTCCATGAAAATATTTTTACAATTTTTTCTCATAAAAACTTTCTTTCTATTTGAGTCAATTCTTTACCAAAAACATCTTTTAAGAATAACGTTTCTTTAAGAAAACCACACTACCAACAGTAGTTAGAAAACCAATAAGGAATCCTACAGCATATCCTTGAATAGAATCTCCAGTAGAAGGATTTTGAATCGTAGAAAGAGGAACAAATGTTACATGGACTGTCACATCCGTCTCAGGCATAGAAAACGTACGATTCTTTACTTCATAAACAGTTCCTTCTTCATCCATAACAGTAATGTGATCTACTGTCCAACCTTTTTCAGGAGTAACTGTAACTAAAACATCACGAGAAGCGGGAGAAACTTCAGGTACAACTATACCCCCATTTCCTTCTGATTCACTATGAATAGCAAAAAGTGGTTGATAACGGAACACATAAGAAGAAATATTTCCATCTGTATCATAAGCAAAAGCTTGTCCAACCATTCCATCAGAGAAAGATAACAAGTGTGTAATATCCACACGAGCAACTCCTGCTTCTTGCGCCAAATCATGTGTCTCTACTAATTGACCATCTCTATCATAAACATAAATACGACTTTCTACAGAATCAGAATCTCTTTCTTCTCCTGGATAAAAATACCCATCATCATGATATCCTACAACTACAACATAATTTTTGGTTCCAGTAATATCAAAATATTGGAATCCATCTTCAGACTTTTTAACCCATTCAACCTCTTTCGTATCGAGATTCATTTTCATAACAAAGCTATATTCTTCCTCTTTAGTATTAGGTACTTCCATTGCCATAGGAGCAAAAGAAAGATTAAATTCCTCATAATAATATTGCCCAACTACATAAACAAAATGATCTACATAAAAGGCATTACTAAAGAATACTCCTAAAGAATAAGATATATCTTCCTCTTCATTTTCCTTTTCACAATAGTAAATCGAACCATCGACCGAACAATCTGTTGATTTCAAGGTATCAGGTAAAGGAAACAAAGAATATAAGTTATCGGATAAAAAAGAATCCGTTCCACCTGTAACTTGAGCAAGTTCACTAGATGAAAAATCTTTATAATCCTTTTCACTCGATACTTTGAATTCTTCTTTTGTAGAATGAACGGTATATACGGATTGAGCTACCAAAGATCCGTAGTCATCTTCCCCTTTCATAATGGCATAAACGTTTCCATCTTTTACATAAATTTCTCCATCATAAATAGAAGAATCATCTGTTAAATAAGCATAATTTAATAACTTTCCTGTACTTTTATCAAAACGTACTAAATAGTAATTTCCTGCAACATTGTAAAAAGAGTCCTCATAAGAATCTGAATCAGTCGCAACAAACAAAGTATAATAATAATTCTCATCTTGTTCTAAGGCAAAATATAAACCCCAATCATTTTCATCTTCCCAAAGAATTTTTGTTCCATCTTTAGAAATCTTTCTTATCACACCAATATTATCCTCATTGATAGAAATAGTTACATATCCATCTTGATCTTCAATGGTATGATCATAATATAAATAATTGGCTGCTCCACCCTGTTCTTTAGCCCAATCAAACTGTAAATAAGTTCGCCCTTCTGCGTAAACTTTTGGAGAAAACAAAATAATTGTCAAAAACAAGAATGTAAACAAAAATTTCTTTTTCATTCAAAGCACCTTCTTTATCTTAAAGATACCAAGATAAAAAAAGGAATGCAACAAAAAGAATCTTTTTGTCAAACAAGAATGTAAAAAGAAGTAAAAAAGAAGACAGGGATTCCTGTCTTCAAAGTTATATTACTTTCCTTATTTGTTCATATAACTTCCACTAATTTGGTTCATACCATTTTGTACTAAACGTCTAGTGATTTCACCACCAACTGAACCGTTAGCACGGCTAGTAGCATCTGGTCCTAAATTTACACCGAATTCATTAGCGATTTCGTATTTCATCTTTTCGATAGCTTGTTTAGCACCAGGAACTCTCATCTTCATTGAGTTAGAATTGTTTGAGCTGTTCATTGTTTTCACCTCCTATACATTAGTAGGTTGTGAAAATTAAAAAATTTCATACACAAAATTCACTGGAAATTTTTGACTATTTTTTTATTTTTATAACAGGTTAGAAAATGTAGAATCTTCCTCTTCTTGAATCACAATCGTCTGAAGATTGGATACCGTTCTTTCAATCATCGCTTCATAATCAAATTTGGTTTCTTCCTTCAAGCATTCTTCCAATACAGGATGAATGACAGGATGTTTTGGTACAAAAATCGTACAACAATCTTCATAAGGTAAGATACTAATATCATACGTATCGATCTTTTTGGCAAGATCGATGATTTCCAATTTATCAAGACAAGCAACAGGACGAATGACAGGCATAGAAGTAACTTGATTAATCACAGACATCGAAGTAAGGGTTTGAGAAGCAACCTGACCAATCGATTCCCCATTCACAATCGCTAGACATTTATATTTTTTAGAAAGACGTTCCGTAATACGATACATCATTCGTCGCATAATCGTAATACAATATTCAGGATTACATTCTTTATAGATGGTCTCTTGAATTTCCGTAAAAGGAACAACATGTAAATGAATCTTATCCGTAAAGGAAGTCAATTTGCGACATAATTCAATCACTTTATTTCTCGCTTCAATACTAGTATGTGGAATCGCTTCAAAATAGACAGCCTCCAGCTTTACACCACGTTTTAAAGCAAGATATCCCGCTACCGGAGAATCAATTCCACCACTCAACATCAACATTCCTTTTGGTTGTGTACCCACAGGATATCCACCCAATCCATAATAAATGTCGGTATATAGATAGGTATACTTTTTTAAAATTTCAATCGTAAGAGTCGTATCCGGTTGATGCACATCGACCGATAAAGAAGCATTACTTTTCAATAAAACGGAACCCATCTGTCTACTAAATTCCGTACTTTCGATAGGAAAAGTCTTATCGCTTCGTTTCGTCACAACTTTAAACGTTCCCGTCTTTTCTTTCATCATGGAAACAATTTGCTCCTTGATTAGATCTACATCTGTCTCTATTTTATAAGCAACTTGATACGTATGAATTCCAAAAACTTGGTTTAATCGTGACAAAACCAACTCTAAATTCTCTTCCTGAAACTCGATATACATACGTGAAATATCTTGAGAAATAGAAACATCCAATCCTTTTAATTTTTTTTCAATATTTTGATATAAAACATGAATAAAATAATTTCGATTTCCCTTTTTGGTTGTAAGTTCTCCATATTTAATCAGTACAACTCTATCCATAGTTTTCCCTACTTTCTACTTTTTAACTCTTTTTTTAAAATTTTTATTAAAACGTTAATTGTTCCATACATTGTTTTAAACAATCCACAAAAATGTGAATTTCTTCTTCTGTAGTGAGATGACTAAGACTCACTCGTAAAGAATGACCACTGATGGAAGAAGGTTTTCCAATTGCCGTTAAAGTCAAAGAATCACCATCTACTTTAGAACAAGCAGTTTTTGTGGATATATAGATTTCTTTTTCTTCTAAAGCATGTAACAAAGTCTCAGGCTTTATGTCTAAAACACTGATATTTACAATATGAGGAATACAATTTTGATTACTGTTGACAACTACACCATCAATCATTTGCAATTCTTTTTTTAACAATTTGTTAAGTTTTTGAACTTTTGCATATTTCTCTTCCCCATGATCCAAAGCAAGTCGAAGGGCTTTCGCGGTACTAACCATCAACCCAAGTGGAGGTGTCCCACTTCGATAAATCGTTTGACTCTTGCCCCCGTGAATGAGTGGTTCTAATTCGATGTGTTTTTTCTTAATCAATCCACCGCAGCCTTTCAATCCATAAAATTTATGCGCGCTAAAACTATATAAATCGATTCCTTCTAAAGAAACAGGAATCTTTCCCAATGCTTGCGTTCCATCTACATGAAAAATGGTCGTAGGATATTCTTTTAAAATTTCACCAATCATAGACACATTTTGACAAAATCCAACTTCACTATTGACATGGTGAATCGTGACAAGCACAGTATCTTTTGTTAAAAGACGCCGAAAATAATCCAAGTCAATCATTCCATCTTCCTTTACCTTCACATAATCGATTTGATATCCTTTCTTCTCCAAATAAGGCATACATTCTAAAATACTAGAATGTTCTAACTTAGTCGTTAAAATATGATTCCCACGCATCGGATACTTTTCCAAAACACCCATAATCGCCAAATTATTGGATTCACTCGCTCCACTTGTAAAAATAACCTCTTCTTTATCGACATGAAGTAAATCCGCAACCTGCTTGGTAGCGGCATCCATCAAATGTTTGGCATCGACCCCAAGACGGTGAAGAGAATTAGGATTTCCAATATATTCTAAACTAACTTTTGAAAATGTATCGACTACCTCCGGATTGGCAGGTGTCGTCGCACTATAATCTAAATAAATCATATGATCCCTCTTTTGCTCCTCTATTTTATCAAAGAAAAGAAGAAATAACCACTCTTTTTTCAAAAAGAAGAAGAATTACGACCTAGAAAATCAAAAAACCTTGACTTTTTCACGAATTTCCCATATAATCTACATTGCATATTCATCAAACAGCGCGTATTGAAAAAGTTTAATGTGTCCTTGAAAATGATGAGTACCCTTCGCTGTTAGGTGAAAGTCGAAAAAGGACTCCCTAAGTTTCTTTCAATACAATGCTTCGATGCTTATGAAAAAATATCGAAGGAGGAAAAAATATGGCAAGATACACAGGGCCAAGTTTCAGACAATCACGTAGAGTTGGATTTTCTCTTAGTGAATCTGGAAAAGAAATCGCTCGTCGTCCTTATGGACCAGGGCAACACGGAAAAGATCGAAAAGGAAAAGAATCAAACTATTCAGAACAATTAAAAGAAAAACAAAAGGTTAGATTCATGTACGGAGTCAATGAAAGACAATTTGAAAAAACATTCAATGACGCCGTAAGAATGAAAGGAATTACAGGTGAAAACTTCCTAAAACTTCTTGAATCAAGACTTGATAATGTTACTTATCGTTTAGGTTTAGCTTCTACAAGACGTGCCGCTAGACAATTAGTAAATCATGGACACATCTTAGTAGATGGAAAGAAAGTAGATATCCCATCTTACCGTGTAAAAGTTGGTAGTGTAATTTCTGTAAAAGAAAAATCAAAAGAACATCCTGCTATCAAAGCTTCTTTAGAGAAAGTAACAAAAAGAGTAGAATTTGTTACATTCGATGACAAGAAGTTAGAAGGAAAATTAGTGCGTTTACCAGAACGAAACGAACTAAATGCAGATATTAACGAATCACTTATTGTTGAATACTACAACAGATAAAAAAAGAACCACCAAAAGGTGGTTTTTTTATGGAACAATTCATAATTTTACGGAATTAAAGTTACGGATAATGACATAGACTTGTCATATCTTCCCTGCAACACAATAGATAGACGATTATATTTTGAAATATCCAAAGTTTGTCCGCCTGAAGCAACTTCATTCAACAATTTTGTACCATCCGCAGTAACATTAATAACCCCGCTACTATTATGGGCATCTGCACCACTTAGTGTTCCTAAAGTAACTTTACTATATTTAGAAACATCAATATTATTTAATTGAGATTGCCAATAATTGGGTTCCCCTCCTGCATATCCAGCTAAGGTAAATGTAATAGAGGAAGAATCGGTCTTGGTACCCGTCACTTGCGCTCCATTGACCCAAGCTGTTTTTCCCGAAGCAATGTCTGCTGCCGTAGCAGTTCCAGCAGTTTGACTTGCAAGACTATTTCCAGTGACAGTACCTGTTCCATCATGGTATCCTTTCGGAATTGTATAACTTTCACCGGCATTCACAGTGGCAGTCACTGCTCCTCGATTTGTCATGTTTCCTTTTAATAAGACTCCATTGACCCAAGCGGTTTTGCCATCTAAGATATGTTCTGCTCCTGCCGTTGCATTCGTATTCGAAGCAAGAGAAGAAGCACTGACCGTTCCTGTTCCATCATGGTATCCCTTTGGAATGGTATACGTTTTTCCTGGATCAATCGTCGCTTTTTGACTTCCTTGATTTGCCATCGTTCCTGTTACTTTTTTTCCATTCACCCAGGCTTCTTTTCCAGTCAAGATTTCAGCAGAGGTTGCATTTCCTGGTGTTCCACTTGTTAAGGCGGTCGGTGTACAAGCATGGAGTGTTTGACTTGTCACGATACTTATATTTCCTAGATGGTCTTTCGCATAAATTGGAGTTTCAACTCCTACTGCTAATACTTTACTTGTCTCTCTTATCCAACTTGCACCTTTGTCAAAAGAATAAATCTCTCCATTTACATCCACTCCTACTCCGCTATCTTTTACACTACTCTTGTCGATGGATACTTCTAGTTCATTCTTCGTTAAAAGCGCATCTTCTTTTGCAACCAAACGAAACTCTGGTCCTTCACTATCTCCTCTTACCAAATGCCTCGTGGCTTCACTAACGTTTTCTCCTTCATCCACTGCCCTTACAAAAACATTTCCATTATAGTTCGTATAGGTTTGTTTCTTATTGACCATCTTTTCCCAATTGATAAAATCTAAACTATATTCTGTATGCGAAACAGGCAAATTGTATGGACTACTACTATTGTATTCTCCGTAAATATACTTCGCCCAATCTCCTTCGGTATA
>CANQHQ010000034.1 GCA_947623825.1 uncultured Bacilli bacterium | reverse complement strand
TACCGAACGGTACGTACGGTGGTGTGAGAGGGAAAAGTATTCAAGAGTTATCTTGAAAAGTTTTTCTCTACTCGATTTTTTTGTATCTTGTTATTCGGGTTTACCAAATTTTTCTATTGTTTTATCTAGAAAGGGTGATTTGTCTTTTCTTTTTTCTTTGTGTTCGTTTCTTTTTCCTCTTGTTCTATAGTAATTTCATTCTCTTTTTGATATGATGGTGGTGGAATGGAGTGAAGTTAGGATGAGTTTCCTAGAGGAAGAATACGAATTAGCAAAAAAGAACTATTTTTTAGAGTGTGATGAAGATGGATTGGTTCTTTTTACACGGGATAATGTAGCGAAAGTAGAAGCGATGATTCGAACTGATTCGAAGTACCGAAATGCTTATGATAGTACGAAGGGACCCAGCAAAACTTATAATGGTTCTAGTGCTTATTGGGGGAAAAAGTTACGACAAGTTTTGATTGAAAAAAAGGAAAAAGGGAACTCTTTCGAAGAAGCGATTCGTTCTTTTGTGATTGCGATTGATCGGGAAAATAGTACTCATTTAAATTCTGATGGATATGGAGTGGAGCGAGTTACGAAGAGAATTCTTTCTATGAAAGATCATTTAGTTGAATATTTAAAGTATCCTATCAAAAATCACTATCAAATTATCGATTGGATTGCGGAAGATCAAAATAAAACCGATGACTTAGAAAATCGGCATTTTTCCTTCGCTACCAAATTTTGTCATTTTGCTTGTCTTTATTTGTTTGATGGCGAAGAAAGAGATAATTTTTCGATTAGTGATTGGGTTGTGAAAAAAGCTTTACCTCGTTATATCAAAAAGTATTTACCTCAAGAAACGGATACTTCGGTTGATCATTGGGATTACGAGACGTTTATTGGATGTATCGACCGTATTCGGGAACAGTTAGCGAAAGGAAAAAATCAGGGAGAAGCGATTAGTCGTAATGGATTTGATCATTTAATTTGGTATTATCATAAAGGAAACTAAGGTGTTTTCTTTTAGAAGTAAAATATCTTTTTTGAGGATGGAAGACATTTCATAGTTGTTAAAATCGGAATAGAAGGTGAAAAAAATGTCAATAGAAGAGGAAGTATTTCAAAGATCTCATGTTGATTTTTCCAAGTTATGTGCCTACGGTTTTTCTCGTCAAGGGGAGGTTTATCAATATTCAACGACTATTATGGATCATTCTTTTGAAGTCGTTATTGAAATTGATTCCGAAGGAACGGTCCAAGGGAAAGTGATGGATTTATCTTTTGGAGACGAGTATACAACCTTTCGAATTGAAGGAGAAATTGGTTCTTATGCCGGAACTGTTAGAGAAGCCTATCGGACTATTTTGGAAGATATCAAGAAGCATTGTTTTATTGCGCACTATTTTCTTTTTGAACAATCGAATCGTATTTCGCAATTGATTCAAAAAAAGTTTGGAGATGAACCAGAATTCGAATGGGAAAAATTTCCTGGATTTGCGACATATCGGAATCAAAACAGTAAAAAATGGTATGCTTTACTAATGAATCTTGATAAAAGTAAATTAGAAAAAAAGGCAAAGGGAATCGTGGAAATCTTGAATTTGAAATTAGATTCTAAGGAAATTGAAACGTTACTGAAACGGGATGGATTTTATCCTGCTTATCATATGAATAAAAAAAATTGGATTACGATTTTACTCGATGATACAGTTCCCGATGAAGAAATATTCCGATTCGTAGAAGAGAGTTATTCTTATACAGTTTCGAGTCAGAAAAAGAAAAATGAATGGATTATCCCAGCGAATCCTAAGTATTTTGATATTGAAAAGGAACTTGCGAAAAAGAAAACTATCTTGTGGAAAGAGAGTACGAATATTCAAGTAGAGGATCTTGTATATTTGTATGTTGCAGAACCTTTTTCTTCTATTCTGTATCAGTTCCAAGTAGTGAAAGTTCATATTCCTTATTCGTATGAAGATGCTCATTTGAGAATGAAAGAAGCGATGAAATTACAACTTCTTCGTCGATATGAAAAAGGAAAACTGTCTTTGGAGAAATTAAAGGAATTTGGTGTATTTTCTGTCCGAGGACCGAGGCATATGCCTTTGGAATTGAGCGAGTATTTGAAAAAAATTCGTTGATTGTGTTTTGTTTTACGATATGATGATTAAAAAAATCGAAAATTCTTGTTGGATGATTTTTATAGAAATGGTAAAATTTTCTTAAATATCTTATTTTTATGAAGAGTGGGGTAGGATTGTGGAGGAAGAAGTAAAACAACGGAAGATTAAAAACCTTCGTCAGTTATATGAATATCGCCAAAAATTGTATCAAAAACCGATTTTAAAAGACTTGTTTCTTGAGGTTACTTCTCGTTGTAATGCGAGATGTGAACATTGTGGTAGTCGCTGTGGGGACGCTATTTCTACGGAAGAAATAAGTGTCGAAGATTGGAAACGTACTTTATATGATATTTCTACTCATTATAGACCTCAGGATATCTGGTTAAATGTGACTGGAGGAGAACCTCTAATGAGAAAAGATTTGTTTGAAATCATGGATTATGCCAGTCAATTGGGTTACCATTGGGGAATGACTACCAATGGGATGCTTATTACGGATGAAGTTCTTGAAAAAATGAACTCTACTCATATGGAGACTGTTTCCGTTAGTTTAGACGGACTAAAAGAAACGCACGAACGATTTCGAAAAGTTCCAGGATGTTATGAGCGAATCATTGAAAATATTAAAAAACTACAAACGGTGCCCTCGATTAAGATTGTTCAGGTAACTACGGTTGTGAACAAGAGAAATCTTCACGAATTAGAATCGTTATATCAATTGATGAAAGAGTTACACATTCTTTCTTGGAGAGTGATTCCGGTCGATCCTATTGGTCGGGCGAAAGAGAATTCGGAAATATTGTTGGATCCGGAAGATTATCGTTTTCTCTTTTCCTTTCTTCGGGAAAAAAGAGAAGAGAATGTCATTCATGTGGAATACGGATGTAGTCATTATTTGGGAATTCCGTTAGAAAAGGAACTTCGTGATACGTATTTCTATTGTGTAACGGGACTTTATGTGGCAAGTATTTTAAGTAACGGGGATATTTTTGTTTGTCCGAATGTGGAAAGAAGACCAGAATTGATTCAGGGAAATATCAAAAAAGATTCTTTTGTTGATGTATGGGAACATCGATTTCAAATGTTTCGAACGGATGAAAGAACTAGTTGTTCTTCTTGTCGAAAATGTAAAGATTGGGAGTATTGTTTAGGAGATTCTTTTCATACCTTTGATTTCGATTCTAAAAAGCCTCGTTTTTGTATAAAAAATATTTATGAAGAAGAAAGAAGATAAGGAGGAAAAAAATGCGTTTATTTGATGTAAAAAAATATGATGTCGAACCGGAGAACAATGTTCCTCAAGAGGTTTATGGGATACCGAAAGACATCCTAAAAAGTTTCCATGACACAAATCCAGATAACGAGAAGGAACCTATGCCTATGGAAGAAACAGATGATGATTTGAAAGAGTTGGAGGATATGGATTCCCAGATTCTTTATGAATCTCTGAAAGAAATGACGGATGGGGATTTTGATCATTGTAGTGATTTTAAAAATGGAAAGATACAGATGCTTTTTGCGTCACCTATTTTTTGTTATTCGTATATACAAAAGATTCCTTCTGGTAAACTTGTGACAATGGATCAAATGAAAAATAATTTGGATAAAGAAATTTATTCTGTGTTTCAAAATCCGATGCCAATCGAATTTTCTATCGGAATTGCGGCTTGGGCCAGTTACCATCATCCGGAAGTCGCTATGTTACCTTATTGGAGAGTGTTAAAATCGAATGGAGAACTCAATCCTTCGATTCCTGGTGGTGTTTTGTCTCAAAAACGATTCCTTGAAAAAGAGGGGCATACCGTTGTTTCGAAAGGAACAGAAACTGTTACTTATTATGTAATGGATTATGAGAAAAATTTATTTGAATGAAACGCAAATAAGATAAATTTGGATATTTAAAAAAAGAATGCATTGATTTTTGAAAACAATTTTTCATTAAAAGGGAGGAAATGTTATGAAAAAATTAGAAAAGAAAAAAATTTGGATTGGTTCTCTTTTGGTTCTCGTTCTTCTTGTTTGTGTTTCCTTTTGGATGCTTCATGGGAACGGGGAAGAGGCAAGTCATTTTACTTCTAACAAGAAAGAAACAGAAGAATCCAAGGAGGTTTCGCTCACGAAAAAGGTTTATTTAAATGAAGAAGAAACGATTTCTATTGATCTTCCCAACGACTGGGATTATGCCCTTTTAGAAGAAAAAAAGGAGAATCATCTATTTGATATGCGATTCTTCCCAGAAAAAAATAATAAAGAAAAATATCTTGAAATTTATCAATCGAAGGAAGAGTTAGGGGTTTGTGGCACTTTTCTAACTACGAAAGAAATAGAATTAAAAAATCAGAAAAAAGCAATTGTTGGATATTATGATGGGGAAGAAGTGGCATGGAGTTTTATTTTGATTGATCGAGAACAAAAACTTTTTTCTTATCCTATCGGACTAGATACATCGGATTATGATGTTGCGATGAAAGTCATTCAAACCATCGAATTTCCATCTTAAACTTTTCTTTTTTATTTTGGATTTTTCTTCCTTTGTTCGTTTTTGAAATGTGTTATGGTATAATGAAAAAGAGGTGACACGATGGATAAACTTTTGAAAAATTTAGATACTATTTTTGAGTCTTCTTTGTTTCGTATTCCGGATTATCAGAGAGGGTATTCTTGGACTGCGATGCAACTGGAAGAATTTTGGAGTGATCTTCTCTGTTTAAAACTTCCTCAAAATCACTATACAGGAATGATTATGTTAAAAAGAGTTCCAAAAGAGGAAATTAAATCGAAGGATGAGTGGATTCATGAACGATGGTTTATCGAGGAAGATGAAAAAAATGAAGTGTATCATGTAGTCGATGGACAACAAAGATTTACGACTATTATCATTTTAATTTTTGAATTACTGAAACATTGTGAAAAAAATGGTATTTCATTTCGTCTTGATTCCGAATCGATAGAAGGAATGGATGAAATTAAGAAAAAATTTTTTTGTCTAAAACATGGGAATCTTACTACGTATCGTTTTGGATATGAAGCGAATAATCCATGTTGTGAGTATTTTCATTGTCGTATCTTGGAAGAGAATCTTTCTAAAAACTTAGATGAGTCTGTTTCTCTTTATACTCGTAATTTGGATTTTGCGAAGCATTTTTTTGCGGAGAAAGTGGCGGAATTTACGTCGGAACAAGTAAAAGAAATTTTCCAGAAACTTTTATACCACTTTATGTTTGTATCCTATAAAATGGACGATGAATTTAATGTATATGTTGCGTTTGAAGCAATGAACAATCGTGGTAAAAAATTGTCCTATTTAGAAATATTAAAGAACCGCTTAATTTATTTAACTACTTTACTTCCTGTTTCTAAAGAAGAGAAAAAAGATGTGAGAGATAAGATTCATGAGACATGGAAACAAATTTATCGCTTTTTAGAATCTGATAAGGAAGATGATGATTTTTTAAGAGATCATTGGATTATTTATTTTGGTTATGATACAAGGAAAATAGAGAAAAATAAAAATATTCCTTTTTATACTTATTTATTAAATCGATATTTCATTCAACAAAATGTGGATTCTTCTAATCCTTATATTCCAACTTTAGAGGAAGTTGGTTATGAAGAGCAAGAAGATGATGAGGAAAGCGAAGAGACATCTAATTCTTTTAATCAAGCGATTACCATTACGTTAAAAGATATAGAGGATTATGTAAATAGTTTGAGTGAATTAATTCCTTATTGGTATCAGTTACATCATCCTAATCCTTCGGTAAATCCGAAAATTTATAATTATTTATTGCGATTAAATCAATTAGGTTTTGTTAATTCGAAATCTTTGATTACGGTTTTACTTTGGGATACGATTTCTGAGGAAGACAAAGTAGAGTGTTTAAAATTAATTGAAAGATACAATCTTTTATATTATCGTTTGAATAATTATAGTTCTACGTCCGGTTCTACTGCTTTTTATAATTTGGCAAGAGATTTATATCATCGAAAAATTACAATTTCTGATGTAAAAAAGACGCTTTCTACTATTGAATTTTTATCAGATAATCATGTCGTTGTATCGAATGGAATTACTAATAAATTTGAAAAATTATTTAAATCAGATGGATTTTATTCATGGAGTCCCTATATTAAATTGGTTTTATATATTTATGATAATCAATTATCTAGTACCCTTTCGGAACGGCACCTTAACTACGATGAATATTTTAAGCAAGACTCCAAAGATCATTATTCGTTGGAACATATTTATCCACAAAATCCGAAGAAAAATGATACCTATTGGAATACATATTTTGGACTTTATTCCGCTGATCAAAGAAAACGGCTTTGTGGTAGTTTAGGAAATCTTCTTCCTCTTTCTTCTTGGGCCAATTCTAGTTTAAGTAATGCTTCTTTTCCGGAGAAGAAACAAATGAGATACAAAAATGGTTCGAAAAGTGAATTAGAAGTTGCGCGTAAAAGAAATTGGACACCAGAAGACATTTTGGAACGTGGTATGCTTCTTTTAAATTTCATGGAAAAAGAATGGGATTTTATCATTCCTAACGATAAGGAAAGAAAAAAGATTTTAGGATTGGAGTTTATGGCTTCTCCGAGGGATGAGTGGAAGAATCAAACCGTTCCTTACTATGAAGAAAAACCAAATGATGGGGAGAAAAAGTTTGATTTACAACAGTTTGATATTTTAAAGAACGGATGTAAAAATAATGACTTATTTTCGTATTACGAAGAAATTTCTAATTATTGTATGTCTTTGGATCCTAGTGTAGTAAAATATACCACAAAAAATTATATTGGTTTTAGTAAAAATCAGGTTTTTTTAGAATTTCATTTTTATGCGAAGTATATTCATTTAGTTTTAAACACGATAGAGTATGAGGATCCACAAGGTAAAATAAAAAGATTGGGTCAAAATTATAATTGGAGTAAAAAATGTTATATCGATGTTTATCCTGGGGATGACATGGCATATATTAAAAAAATCATTCAACAAAGTTATGATTGTGTCGCTTAGTGTTCTTTAAAAAAATGCTTAAAAGGGAATAATGTTATAATAAGTGTTCTCTGGAGAAAAATGTTTAAAAGAAAAAGATTGTTATAATCAATGTTGGGAGGTAAAGAAATGAAAAGAAAATGGTATTTAGGACTACTTGTGATTTCTATCTGTATTCTACTTACGGGATGTACGATTGGAGGTCCTTCTCAAGAAAAGGAGAAAACACCGAGTGGAGGATCTACGGGAAGCCAAACTTCTGATAAAATAGAGATAACAGAGGCAAAATTAAAAGAAGCAGTAATTGTAGATCAAAACGATGTAAAAGTGACGGCTAAATCGATTAATTATGATGGATATTTTGGACCTGAAATTAAATTATTGATTGAAAATAATAGTAATCAAGATATTACCGTTCAAACAGAATCTTTTTCTATTAATGGAATTATGATGGATCCTATTTTTTCGGAAGATGTAGCTATGGGGAAAAAGGCAAATGTAGAGATTTCTATTGATAATGAAGATTTGGAACTTGCGAAAATAGGAGCGATTCAAGATATTGAATTTTCTCTTGTCTTTTTCGATCCGGATTCTTATGATGATTTATTCCAAGTAGATGGAATTCATTTAAGTACAGATGCCACTTCTTATCAACAGGAATATAATACGGATGGATTTTTGGCAGTTGATCAAAACGGCGTAAAAATTTATGTTTTGAAATTAGTAGATGAGGATAGTGTTTTAGGAACGAGTATTTATTTGTATGTGCAGAATGATTCTTCGAAAGATATCACAGTGGATGTAGAGGATTTTTCTATCAATGGATTCATGATCGATGCGATTTTTGCGACGGATATTTTACAAGGTAAAAAAGTTTATTCTGATATTCTTATTCTTGATGAGGATTTAGAAAAAAATGATATTAAAGAAATCAAAGATGTCGAATTAAAATTTGATGTTTATGATACCGAGAGTTTTGATGAAATTTTTAAAACCGATATCGTAAAGGTGAATTTCTAAATGAGGGAGTCGAAAGACTCTTTTTTCGTGACAAAAATGTAAGGTTAAAAGGGTTTGTTACGTGGTATAATACAAAAAAACAAATGGGGTGATTTTCTTGAAAAAAATAATGATTATAGAAGATGATGAGGTTACTTGTCGAGAGTTAAAACAATTATTAGAAAATCATGAATACGAAGTCGTCGTTCTTGAAGATTTTAAAAATTCATTGGAAGAAATTTTACGGGTTCTTCCCGATCTCATTTTACTAGATATTCATCTTCCTTTTTTGAATGGAGAACTTTTATTACAGAATTTAAGAAAAGTTTCTAATATTCCTGTCATTATGGTAACGAGTAAAAATACAGAAACGGATGAAGCACTTTCTATTTCTTATGGGGCGGACGATTATATTACGAAACCATATCATCCGAATATTCTTTTATTACGGATTGGGGCAGTACTAAAAAGAGTTTCTTCGGAACCAAGTGCTTATACATATAAAGATTTAAAAATTCAAGCCCAAAAGGGAATCATCAAAAAAGGAGAAGAAGAAATTATTTTAACTAAGAATGAAATGATTATTTTTAGTTATTTACTTTCTCATCCAAATCGCATTGTTAGTCGAGATGAATTGATGACGGATTTATGGAATAATGATGAATTTATTAATGATAATGCCCTTACGGTGAATGTGAGTCGTTTACGAAGAAAATTAAAGGAAGTAGGGTATGAATCGGCGATTGAAACAAGAAAGGGACAAGGGTATATTTTATTATGAAATTTTATAGGTATGTGCAGGATAAAATGCTTTCTATTTTTTTAGTTGGTTTTTATATTTTTCTTCTTTTTTTACTTCTTGTTGCGTTTCATACTCCTCTTTCTCTTGTTTTGGTGATTCTTGGTTTATCTTTCTTTTTTTCTCTTTCTGTTTTACTTATCAATTATTTTCGAAAGAGAAAGTTTTATTATGATTTCTTATCGAATATTGAAAAATTAGATCAAAGTTATCTTGTGTTAGAGATGATAGAAAAACCGGAGTTTTATGAAGGACAATTATTGTATCAAGCCCTTTATGATATTAATAAATCGATGATTGAAAATGTGAAAAAAGAAAAGGAACAATTATCGGATTTTAAGGATTATATCGAGATGTGGATTCATGAAGTAAAAGTACCACTTGCGAGTCTTTTGTTAACTTTTCAAAATCATAAAAATAGGTTTGATAGAAAAGTTCAAACACAGGTACATAGATTGGAAAATGAGGTCGATCAGGTTTTATATTACGTGAGAAGTGAAAATGCCGAAAAGGATTATTTTATTAAAGAAACTGATTTATCTAAAGTAGTGAAAAATGTGGGCTTGAAAAATATGGATGATCTTTTGGACCATAAAATTTCTTATCTTGTGGAAAATGTAAATTATCCAGTGATGACCGATTCGAAATGGTTAGAATTTATTTTAAATCAAGTTGTTAATAACTCGATTAAGTATCGAAGAAATATCAAACATTCTTATATTAAAGTATCCGCTTATGAAAAGGAGCGGGAAGTTGTTTTAGTGATAGAAGATAATGGAATGGGGATTCCTTCTTCGGATCTTCCTCAGGTATTTGAGAAAACGTTTACAGGGAAAAATGGTCGAGGTTCTTCCTCTTCTACTGGTATGGGATTAAATATTTGTAAAAATATGTGTCAAAAATTGGGACATGAAATTACGATTGAATCGAAGGAAAAAGTCTATACACGTGTCATTCTGCGGTTCGCTAAAAATTCTTATTTTGACGTGTTAAAATAAGTGACAAAATTGTAATATTTCGTTATGTTTATCGAACGACAAAAAGAATGAAAAAAGGTAAGATGATGGTGGAAAGGAGAAAAATATATGGAATCTATTTTAAAAGTAGAAAAAATTGAAAAATATTATGGAAGTCGTTCTTCTTTGACGAAAGCCATCGATCGTTTATCTTTTGAAGTATCGAAGGGTGAATTTGTGGCTATTATGGGAGCCTCTGGTTCTGGAAAGACGACGCTTTTGAATGTTATCTCGACCATTGATCGTGTTACTTCGGGACATATTTATGTTGGAGGAGAAGATATTACGAAATTGAAGGGAAATCATTTAAATCAATTTCGAAGGGAGGAATTGGGATTTATTTTTCAGGACTTCAATTTATTAGATACTTTGACTGCTTATGAAAATATTGCCCTTGCTTTGTCGATACAGAATGTCAAATCTTCTGAAATTGATCGAAGAGTGAAACAGGTAGCTGAACAATTGGATATCAAAGAAGTGCTTCCGAAGTATCCTTATCAGATGAGTGGAGGACAGAAACAGAGAGTCGCTAGTGCACGCGCGATAATTACGAATCCAAAGTTAATTCTTGCGGATGAACCAACGGGTGCCTTAGACTCTAAATCTTCGAGAATGTTATTGGAACGTTTTCAGTATTTAAATCAGGCATTAGAAGCGACTATTTTAATGGTTACGCACGATGCTTTTACTGCTTCTTATGCGAGTCGGGTAATCTTTATCAAGGATGGTAAAATTTTTAAGGAGATTCATAAAGGACAGGATTCTCGTAAGGAATTTTTTGATAAGATTATCGATGTTGTAACGTTACTTGGTGGCGATTTGAATGATGCTTTGTAAATTATCATTCAAAAACATTAAGAAAAGTATCAAAGATTATGCCATCTACTTTTTTACTTTAATTCTTGGTGTTGCCATTTTTTATGTTTTTAATGCATTAGATAGTCAAACTGTGATGCTGGAGGTCTCTTCTTTTACGCAGGAACTCATCGAATTAATGATGACGATGTTATCGAGTGTCAGTGTCTTCGTATCCTTTGTTTTAGGATTTCTGATTATTTATGCTTCTCGTTTTTTGATGAAAAAACGAAATCAAGAGTTTGGAATTTATTTGACTTTGGGTATGAGTAAAAGAAAAATCTCGATGATTTTGTTTTTAGAAACGCTCTTGATTGGAATTCTTTCTCTTGTGGTTGGATTAGGAGTAGGAGTTATTTTATCTCAATTTATGAGTTTATTGGTAGCGAATATGTTTGAGGCGAATTTAACAAAATTTACTTTTGTGTTTTCCACCTCTGCTTGTATTAAAACCATTATTTACTTTAGTATTATGTATTTATTGGTGATGATTTTTAATACTGTGAGTGTGAGTCATTGTAAATTGATTGACTTGTTGAATGGAGCGAAAACAAGTGAAAAAATCAAGTTAAAAAATCCTTATTTGTGTACGATTATTTTTATCATTTCTTGTTTCGTTTTAGGAAGAGCCTATTATATCGTTACTCATGATTTTCTTACTTTACAAGAAGTTCAAGATATTCTCATTCCTATTGTGATGGGAATGGTTTCTACTTTCTTTCTTTTTTGGTCTTTATCCGGGCTTATTTTAAGAATGGTTCAAAGTTTAAAAAAGTATTACTATAAGGGTTTAAATAGTTTTACATTGCGACAATTTTCTAGCAAGATTAATACAACGGTATTTTCTACAACGATTATTTGTTTAATGTTATTTGTGACGATTTGTTTATTATCTTCTTGTCTTACTATGAAAAATTCGATGAATGCGAATATTAAAAAATTGGCGCCTGTCGATGCGATGTTTGCGACCAATATGAATATGGATCGATATTATGACAAGTATAGACGTTATGGATATAATGATTCTCAAATTCAAAACTCTCACTATACAGCCAAAGAAATGTTTGAATTATTTGACTTTGATATTACTTCTTATTTGAAAGATTATATAGAAGTGAATACGTATGCGACACCAGATTTAACGATGAATCATACTTTAGGATCCAAATTAGATAGTATTCGAACTCAATTTCCGTTTTTGGCTTATGATACGATGGAATCTATTATGAAAGTAAGTGATTATAATAGAGTAGCGAAACTTTATGGCATCCAAGAATATTCCTTAGATGATGACGAGTATCTCATTGTTGCTGATTTTAAATCTATGGTTAGTATTCGAAATATTGCCCTTGAAAGTGGAGAAGTTATTCATTTATTTGGACACACTTTAAAACCGAAATATACATCTTGTCAAGATGGATTTTTAGAGATGTCTAGTAATCATATTAATACCGGTATCATTTTAGTAGCCGATTCGGTTGTCGAGGAAGACTATTTAGTTCAAAATTATTTGATCGGTAATTATAAAACAACGGATAGGAAGGAAATCACGGAAATAGAAAATCGTATCAATGGGTTAAGTAAAGATTCTAAAGCCAATGAATATTTACTTCCAAGTGGTTCAACAAAACTGGATATTAAAGAAGCAACTGTTGGCTTATCCTCTATGGTAACGTTTATCGGTCTTTATTTAGGAATGATTTTCCTAATTAGTAGTGCGGCGATTCTAGGATTAAAAGAATTATCCGAGAGTAGTGATAATAAAGAAAGATTCCGAATGTTAAGAAAAATTGGGGCGGATGAAAGATTATTGAATCAAACGTTATTTCGTCAAATTGCCATCTTCTTTGCGCTTCCTTTGCTTCTTGCGTGTATCCATTCTATTTTTGGAATTATGTTTGCCCAACAGGTTTTAGAAGTCTTTGGGAATGAACAGTTATTGCCATCGATTATTATGACCGCCATCTTTCTTATCTTTATCTACGGTGGTTATTTTCTCATTACGTACTTTTGTAGTAAGAGAATCATCAAGGAACAGGATTAAGGGAAGGAAGTGAAAAGGGAATGAAAGAAAAAATTTTGATTTTGGTCGGAAGCAGTATTTTTCTTCTTTTGTGTGTCGCTCTTGTTTCTTATTTCTTTATTCAATCACAGATTTTTTATACACAGGTCGACAATACTAAAATAGAAAAATTAGATGACCGTCACGATATGGAATACGAATATTCGTTGGTCATGTATGATTCGAATGGTCGGAAGAAGGAAATTTCTTTTCAAACTTCTCGTGTTTTACGGGAAGGGGCATATTTACGAATTCAATTTTATCCTCTTACTGGTGTTCATGCCTGGGAAGAGGTATCTTTTGAAGAATTGCCTAGTAAGGTGCAAACGCATTATTCTTCTTCCGCGTTTCTTTGGTATAGGAATCGGTTATCTATGCCCAGAGTGTAGACAAACCCCTAGATTTTTTCTAGAGGTTTTCTTTTGTTTTGCTTTTGTGTGATAGGTGTGATATAGTTGAAGTAGAAGGAAAATCAATGAGATTTTTTCTTTTTCAAAAAAGAAAGAAGGTATGTTTATGTGTACGGCAATTACTTATTGTACCAAGGATCATTATTTTGGAAGAAATTTAGATTTGGAATATTCTTATCATGAAACGGTGACCATTACTCCTAGAAATTATCCTCTTCATTTTCGAATGGGAAAAGAAATCAATCAGCATTATGCGATGATTGGAATGGCTTACGTCAATGAAGGATACCCTCTTTATTACGATGCGGTCAATGAAAAGGGAGTAGGAATGGCAGGTTTGAATTTTCCTAAGAACGCTTATTATTTTGAAGAACAAGAAGGAAAAGAAAATGTGGCTCCTTTTGAATTTATCCCATGGGTTTTATGTCAATGTGGAACACTAGAAGAAGTGAGAACCTTACTTTCTCGGATGAATCTTGCAGCTATCAACTTTAGTGATACGTTACCTGCTTCTCCTCTTCATTGGATCATCGCTGATTCGAAAGAGGCAATTACGGTAGAATCCACCAAAGAAGGACTAAAAATTTATGATAATCCTGTCGGTGTTCTTACGAATAATCCAACTTTTGATTTTCATATGTTTAACTTGAATAATTACATGCATCTTTCTATTGAACAACCAGAAAATCATTTTTCGAAAGCCTTGTCATTTGATACGTATAGTCGTGGAATGGGTGCGATGGGACTTCCTGGAGACTTGTCTTCTTTATCTCGTTTTGTGAAGGCTACTTTTACAAAAATGAACTCTCTTTCTGGGGAAAGTGAATCCGAAAGTATTAGTCAATTTTTTCATATTTTAGGTTCTGTTTATCAACAGAGAGGATGTGTTCATATGGGAGAAAATCAGTATGAAATTACAATCTATAGTTCGTGTTGTAACACGGATAAAGGAATTTATTACTATACAACTTATGAAAATAGTCAAATTACCGGTGTGGATATGCATAAAGAAAATCTGGATGGAAGCGAATTAGTCAATTATCCATTAATTACTGGTCAACAAATTTTAATGCAAAATTAAAAAGAGAAGAGTAGTAAGAAAGTTAATTTCTAGTCTTTTCTTTTTCTTTCATTTCTTTCTTTTTGAAAAAAAAGTTAGAAAAATTTAGTTTTATTTTTTGAGGTGTTTATGAGAAAAGTAGTAAAAAATCTTTTAAAGTATAATGGGAAATCGTTAATTCAATTCGAGGTAATTTACAAATTATTATCGACGATTGTTTTTGTTCCTCTTTTTTTATCTCTTTTTCAGTGGATTACCAAAATTAGGGGATATTCGTATTTAACTTTTGAGAATTTATTTTCTTTTTTACTTCATCCTGTAACCCTTTTCTTTTTGTTTCTCTTACTTTTGTTTCTGACGTTTTATACGATTCTTGATATTAGTACCATTCTTATTTTCTTTGACTGTTCTTATCAAAAGAAAAAAATTACAGTAAAAGAAGCCTTTTTTCTCGCTTGTAAAAAATCTGTACGGGTCTTTCGAAGAAAAAACTTTTGGCTTCCTTTCTTCGTTCTATTTTTGATTCCTTTTCTCAATCTTGGTATTTCTTCTGGATTTATTTCTACCATTTCTATCCCAGAATTTATTTTAGATTTTATTTCTAAAAATCCTTTTCTGTCTTGTCTATATACACTCGTTCTTTTTTTCTTATCGATTCTTTTATTTCGATGGCTTTATGTACTTCCTTATTTCGTTCTTGAAAATTGTAATTTCAAGGAGGCTTGTCGAAAGAGTGCCAATCTTAGTAAAAAGAATAAACTTAAAGATTTTGGATGGCTTCTTCTTTTTCAACTTCTCCTTGTTTTCGGATATCTTGTTTTCTTATTCCTCGGTATTTTCTTCATTTCTATTCTTTATTCTTGGTTAGGAACTCATAATCTTTTTGGAACTCTTTCTATTACGATGATTTGGCTTTTTATCGCTCTTTCTTTTGCGATTGTGACACTATTATCGACGCCCTTTAGTTATGCGATTATTTGTGCGAGATTTTATTATCATAAAGAAACAAAGAAAGAAAAAATTCAACCGATTTTGTTTCGCGAAAAAGAACGGAAGCAATCTCGTCGTATGTGGAAGTTTCTTCCTTATGTAGTGGCTGTTTTTGTTTTATGTAGTGCCACCTTATTTACTTATTCTGTGATGAATGGAAAATACGATATGAAGATTGAATATGTTCGGACGATGGAAGTAACGGCGCATCGTGGTGCTTCGGTTCAATATCCTGAAAATACGATGCGGGCTTTTGTAGGAGCCAAAGAATTGGGAGCCGATTGGATTGAACTCGATGTTCAACAGACCAAGGATCATCAATTAATCGTGTTACATGATACGAATTTTAAAAGAACGACAGGAGTGAATCAAAATACTTGGGAACTTTCTTATGACGAAGTGAAAGAATTAGATGCCGGTCGACTCTTCGGCGAAGAATTTACTGGGGAAAAGATTCCTTTGTTGGAAGAAGTCATTGTGTTTGCGAAAAAGAATCATGTGAAATTAAATATTGAATTAAAGCCAACTGGTCATGAAAAAGACTTTGAAAAATCAGTGGTTTCTTTGATTCGAAAATATGATTTCTCTTCTAATTGTGTCATTACTTCACAAGTGTATGAGGTCTTAGAAAATGTTAAAAAAGCGGATTCTCAAATTCAAACGGTTTATGTGACCAGTTTTGCGTATGGTAATATTACGGAATTAGAGGCAGCCGATAGTTTTAGTGTCGAGGCTTCAAGTGTGACAAAAACGTTAGTCAATCGTGTTCATAATTCTGGGAAAGAAGTGTATGCTTGGACGGTGAATACACAAGAAAGTATTCAAAAGATGATCGATTGTCATGTGGATAATATTATTACAGATGATATTCCTTTAGCGAAAGATATTATTTATTCTAGTAAAACAAGTGATTTGGTTCAGGAATATATTCGTTTGATTGAAAATCTTTTAAAATGATACTTTTTCTTCGTTTGTGATATACTAAAAATAGAAATAAAAGGAGGTAAGTAATGAAACATCAATTATGGATTCTTTTCTTCTGTGGGGTGCTTCTTTTGGGAGTTACTGGTTGTGAATTTTCATCAAAGAAAGAAGAGGAAGGAGAAGAAAAAGTTACTTTTTTTTATACTCATACCTTTGATGATGAAAGGCATATACTCTTTTCTTTGGATGTTCCTTATCTAGTCAATGGGGAAGAAGTGGGCTTGGGAACGGCTTTTATGAATTATCAAATTACGTTGGATGACTTTTTAGAAAGCCTTGTTTTGGAGGATACTTTGAAAGATGGCGGTTCGAAATTATATCGATATGATTCTAAGAATCAGACGTATGGAAAAAATTCTTTTTATGTCATCGCTTGTGATAGTCTCGATGATTTTCATGATGTCTTTGTAGCTTCTAAAAAAGAGGATTTGATGGATAAATGTAGTATTCATATAGACGATTTACCTGGTGTCACGATGGAAATTGAGGAAGGTACGTTATCTCCTAGTGGGGCAACGGTATTGATTACGGATGCTTCTTTTCGGGATAATGTATATGGAAATTCTTTTTTCATTGAAAAGAAGGTAGGAGAGGATTGGATCAAACTAGAACCAAAAAAAGAGATGATTTTTACAGATATTGGTTATAGTTTGGAGGAAGATCATACGATAGAGTTTGAGATTTCTTGGGAAGACCTATATGGACAGTTACCTAGTGGTACGTATCGAATTGTCAAAGATACTTCTTATGAGGGAGAAGGAATCACCCACTATTTTACGGTAGAGTTTGAAATATAGAAAAAACAAATCTAAGTCATTCGATTTGTTTTTTTATGATATACTTAGTTTGGAGGCTAACTATAATAAGTCAAGTACTTTTTAATAGTTTGTCATAAATGGAAAAGAAACCCACGCCAAAAAGAT
>CANQHQ010000033.1 GCA_947623825.1 uncultured Bacilli bacterium | reverse complement strand
TACCGAACGGTACGTACGGTGGTGTGAGAGGGAAAAGTATTCAAGAGTTATCTTGAAAAGTTTTTCTCTACTCGATTACACTTTCATAAAAAAAGGAAAAAAGAGATTGACAAATTGAAAATAGAGAAGTACACTTATCTTGTAATTGTACTAATTGTAATAGTACAATTAGTTAGGAGGATTTATGATAGAGATTAAAAAACTATCCAAGAAGTACGATGCCGATCCAGTCTTGAATCAACTAACATTTCAAATCAAAGAAAAATGCATTTACGGATTAGTTGGTGCGAATGGAAGCGGTAAAAGTACGCTGTTACGACTAATGAATGGAATTTTACTTCCAGATGGGGGAACCATTCAAATTGACAAAGAAGATATCATTGATAACGAAAAAATCAAGAAAGAAATGGTTTTTGTTCCCGATGATTTATTCTTTTATCCCTCATACACTTTAAATGATATGGCAGAATTTTACAAAGCTCTTTATCCAACCTTTGATATGGATTATTTGAAAAAATTAGGGAAGGGATTAAAATTGAATTTCAATAAGAAAATTCATACCTTCTCAAAAGGAATGAAACGTCAATGTGCCTTAATTTTAGCCTTAGCAACCAGAGCCAAATACATGTTTTTTGACGAAACCTTTGACGGAATCGACCCTGTCGTTCGTGTCTTTTTCAAAAAAGTACTTGCTCGTCAAATGGAAGAAGATGGTTCGACTTTCGTGATGACCTCTCATAATTTACGAGAACTCGAGGATATCTGTGATCATCTAGGATTCTTATATAATGGAGGTATTCTATTCGAAAGTGATATTGACAGTATTAAAACCCATATGTTTAAAGTTCAAATTTCTTTTGATAAAAAATTTGATGAAGATGACTTCCTAGAACTCGATGTATTAAGTTTTAAAAAAGTAGGAAGTGTTGCGACCCTAATTATTCGGGATGAAAAAGAAAACAGTAAGAAGATGTTAGAAAAAATGCATCCTTTAATTTTGGATTATCTTCCCTTAACCCTAGAAGAAGTCTTTATCTATGAAATGGAGGCGTTAGGATATGAATTTAATCAAGTATTGGAATCCTAAGTTTGCGATACAAAACATTAAGAAATCGAAAAGTATTTTAGCTTTATTTTTAGGACTTTTTCCGATTTTAAATTTTCTAATTCTTCTCTTAATGTTTCGGGACCAATCATCGGTATTACAACTAGATTCCCTTTCTTTACTTCAGTTTATTGGAATGTACTTGATTCCAATGATTATAGGAATTTCTTTATTTTCGTATCTTTTTAAACGAAAAAGTGTCGATTTTATTGGCTCGATGCCCTTATCGAGAAAGACGATTTATGTCACCAATGTCATTACAGGACTCGGACTACTCGCAATCTTCGTTTTAGTAAATACAGGAATTTTGTTTTTCGCTAGTAAGATTAGTGGTTATACTTTGCCACTCGCTATGATTGGAGATTATTTTCTAATTTGGCTCGTTACGTATTTCTTTATTTTTGCGGTGAGTATGATTGCCATCAGTGTTTCTGGAAATATCATGACCGTGATTGCAGTGAGCATGTTACTTTTCTTGTTAATTCCTTTTCTTCATGATTATACGAAATCGGATGGAATCAAACAGAAGTATTTTACCTAGAATGCAATCATCAGGAATGTCTTCCTCAAAATTATACTTGTAATGACTACGCTACTTGTGAAAATAAAGTAAAAGAAAATCAGTATCAATTACGTGCGGAACGAAGTAGTAATTATGTGTATACGATGCCTTATGAACTATTTCACTACATAGTCTACGAACGTACGGATGGAAATCTTTATAATCAAACGTCTTTTGGAAAAATGATTGTTCTTGGAATTTCCTCTTTCGTAATTTCTTTCTTCCTATTCTCGAAACGAAAACTAGAAAATACGGAGACTTCTTTCAAGAACTATTGGGTTCATAGTTTCGTAAAAGGACTTACCATGATTCCTTTCCTTGTTTTCATTTATGAACTTGTAGATGAAACATCGGTTTCCATCTTAGTCTTATCCGTTCTAGTTTGTCTTTTAATTGGATATTTCTTCCTTTATGATTTGATTACCAAAAAGGGAATTGGTCATTGGAAAGATAGTATTCTATCCTTCTTCCTGATTGTTTCGATTGGTGGATTACTCATTGTAACCTTAGACCATTTAGGAACGACACGAGTATTTAAAGAAAAAAATATTGATAAACTTGTCTTTGATATTTATCCTCATGGAGAAAATTCCGATGGAAATAGAGGAGTGAATGAATTAGAAATTCATGATCAAAAATTAATCTCTAAAATCTTGAGTGTTTCTTTAGATCAAGAAAAAACCAATCCTTCTTCTTATGATAATTCTTATTTTATCAATACGCATGCTTATTTTAATGATTCTGTCATTCTTTACTACAACGCTTGGATTGATAAAGATGCAGGAAAACAATTGGTAGATTCTATTCTAGAAAGTAAAGATTACAAAAATGAAAATAAAATCAATTTCAATAATGTTACGGGTTTAGAAGTAGGAGAACGATTTGTATCCACTACAGATGAAATCATTTCTTATCTTCAAGATGCTTATGAAAGTACAGAAGAATTAAATAGTGTCCATGAAGAAAGAGTAAGTTTCTATGTTTATCGAGATGGTCGTTCGATTGAAAAATGGGTTTCTACCAAGAACTCGAAAAAATTACAATCTTGGGTCGAAAAAGAATTTACGAAAAGAAACAAAGAAGTATATCAAAAGATAGAAAAAATGTCAGAAGAAAATAAAAATTATCTTTGGATTGATTTTTCTTCTTACGATAAAGAAGACTTCTTCTCTGACTATGAGATTTATGATAATTATGAATTAAATCAAAGAACAAGAGAAAAATGGCTTTCTTTCATAGAAAAATATCATTCGGATACTCTTTCCTTTGACCAACCAGTCCTTATCCTCCGTTTAGATGGAAACTACTTTTATACAAATCGTCTAGAGGAAGCAAAAAAATTATTGGATGATGCGGTGGAAGAATGGAAAAACTCAGAAGAACCAGAGACATACACTGAAGGAAAAATGTAGGTGATTCTATGATTATGATTAATTTAGACTACCAAAGTCGAACGCCAATCTATGAACAAATCGTAAATGAGGTAGAAAGATTTGTCGCGTTAGGAATCTTAAAACCAAAAGAACAAATCCCTTCGGTACGAGATCTTGCTTCCTCTTTAGGAATCAATCCGAATACGGTAAGTAAAGCCTATGGCATACTAGAAGATAGAAAAATTATCATGACAATCTCTACCAAGGGGACCTTTATTCATGAATCGACTGACACGATTGTCTCGGAAAAAAAGAAAAAAATCATGAATGAGATTTTAAAGAATGTCGAGGAATATCAAAAGATGGGAGGATCCATCAAAGAAATTACCGAGACCATTCAAAAGAAGAAAGGCGAGTAGCCTTTTTTTTCTTTGCCCTTCATGTAAAATTTTGTAAAAACTTGATTTATCCAAAATAATCTATCTCAATCTGTAGTATAATGAAATAACAGAACTAGGAGTGATTCATGTGAACAATATGCTACTGCTTACCAAGACTGTTTTTTCGGTCATGATTGGGTTCTTGGGAGCTGTCATCCTTGGTTTATTTTTGATTCCTTTATTTAAAAAATTTCATGTAGGACAAAGAATCAGTGTATACGTCGGGGAAACTCATCAAAAAAAAGAGGGAACGCCAACGATGGGAGGATTCATCTTTTTATTGCCAACCCTCTTGGCCACCCTTTTTTTACTTCTAACGCATCGAATGGAGTATACCACCAATTTAGGTATTGTCCTCGTCGTATTTATCGGGTATGCCTGTATCGGTTTCTTGGATGACTACCTCAGTTTAAAAAGACACAACAATGAAGGACTGACGGAGATTCAAAAACTACTGGCGCAAATTGTCATCGCTTTAATCTTTTTCTTTATGTATATGAAGAGTGGAGGACAGACTGCCTTAATTGTTTCAACCCTAGGAATTCATATCGAAATGGGTTGGGTCTATGGTCTTTTTATCCTTTTTATTTTGGTTGGTGCCTCGAATGCCGTAAACTTAACGGATGGGCTGGATGGTTTAGCAGGGGGACTATCGGCCATCGCCTTTATTGCGTTTGGACTGATCTCAATGATGGTTGGTTTTCAAGATATGGGAATCC
Organism: uncultured Bacilli bacterium; assembly: GCA_947623825.1. Taxonomy (GTDB): domain Bacteria; phylum Bacillota_I; class Bacilli_A; order RF39; family UBA660; genus Alloscybalousia. The sequence continues at coordinate 13,990 of CANQHQ010000033.1, read as the reverse complement.
TTACCTTTATCTTAGTAGGAGCCCTTTTAGGATTCTTAGTATATAATACCCATCCTGCCAAAATCTTTATGGGAGATACAGGAAGTCTTGCCTTAGGTGGTGTGATGGGTGCCATTGCCATCCTAACTCATAGAGAAGTGACGTTAGCGGTCGTGGCAAGTGTCTTTATTATTGAAACCTTATCTGTGATTCTCCAAGTGATTTGGATTAATTGTTTCCATAAAAAATTGTTTTTGATGTCTCCTCTTCATCATCATTTCGAAAAACTTGGGTGGGATGAAAGAGATATTGTAAAATTGTTTTGGATTGTTGGATTAATTCTTGCCATGGGAGGAATTTTCTTCGGTGTATGGCTATAAAATAAATTAGAAAGTGGGATAAGATGAAAAAGAAAAAATTTGATTTTGTTCTTTTTATCGCCGTACTTCTCTTAATATTATTTGGACTCGTAATGATTTATTCGGCCTCTTCGATTTGGGCAGAATACAAGTTTCATGATAGTTTTAAATACGTGAAACAACAAGCATTATTTATTGGAATAGGAATTGCACTAATGATTTTCATTTCAAAAGTAGATTACCAATGGTACGATAAAAAGGCAAATCTGATTTTAGGGATTTGTCTTTTATTATTGATTCTTGTCTTAATACCGGGAATTGGAACGGTCAGAAACGGGAGCCAAAGTTGGTTCGGTATTGGTTCTTTTGGCGTGCAACCAAGTGAATTTGCGAAATTAGGACTAATTATCTTTGTGGCGAAATATCTATCCAAAAACGAAAAGAGTTTAAAGGATATCAAAAGGGGAGTGATTCCCATCCTAGGCATCCTCTTTCTGATTTTTGGACTAATCATGTTACAGCCTGATTTTGGAACCGGAATGATTATTGTCGTCAGTATTATGGCAATGCTTTTTGTCGCAGGTGTACCATTAAAATTTTTCCTTGTTTTGGGTGGAATGGGAGTCTTCGGAATTGTTGGACTCATCGCCATGGCTCCTTACCGAATGGATCGAATCATTTCCTTTTTAGACCCGTGGAAAGATCCCCTAGGTACAGGATTTCAAATTATTCAAAGTCTGTATGCCATAGGACCAGGAGGACTTTTAGGACAAGGATTTCTAAATTCACGACAAAAACAATTTTATCTACCGGAACCGCAAACCGATTTTATTTTTTCTGTCATCAGTGAAGAGTTTGGAGTTCTAGGAGTCATTCTTGTCAGTTCCTTCTTTTTAATCATTCTATATCGTGGAATTCAAATTGCCCTTCACACGAAAGATCATTTTTCTAAATATTTGGCTTTTGGGATGATATTTCAAATTTTAATTCAAACCGTGATGAACCTAATGGTGGTCGTTGGACTGATTCCCGTGACGGGAGTCACACTCCCATTTCTTTCGTATGGAGGTTCTAGTCTACTGGTAAGTATGGCAAGTATTGGTATCATTTTAAATGTTTCAAAGAACAGTTGAAGTTTCCCTTGATACAAAAATAAAAGTTCAACAAATATAGAAGATATAGGGAAGATGAAACAAAAAATTTAGTTGACAACTCTTTTCATATTGTAAGCAAGAAAAGTTAGAATGGCTCATATACTTATGGTATAATGAGTAGTAGGATGTGATATTGTGAGAGCAATTGTCAGTGCCGGTGGCACAGGGGGACATATTTATCCAGCCTTAGCAATTATTCATAAGATTATGGAGAAGGAACCAGGAAGTGAAATTTTATATATTGGAACCACAGATCGGATGGAGCACACCATTATTCCTCAAGAAAAGATTCCTTACTTTGCCATTGAAATTTCAGGATTGGATAGAAAGAAACCTTGGAAAAATATCAAAGTAATGAAAAATTATTTAAAAAGTATCAAAATATTAAAAAAGAAAATCAAGGAATTTCACCCTGATGTCGTGTTGGGAGTCGGGGGATATGTAACGGCCCCTGTCATTTCGACAGCCAAAAAATTAGGATATAAAACTTTCATCCATGAACAAAATTCCATTCCAGGAGTTTCGAATCAATTCTTATCGAAATATGCGGATAAAATTGGTGTTTCTCTCGAAGAGAGCCTTTCAGAATTTCCCAAAGAAAAAGTGTTTTTTTCTGGGAACCCTCGAAGTGAAGAGGTAAGAAAAGTAACTCCTATCGATAAGAAATCATTGGGCTTATCGGATACCCTTCCGTTGGTACTAATCGTGATGGGTTCCTTAGGTTCTACGACGATGAATCAAAAAATGAAAGAAGTCTTATCTTCTTTCCAAAATAAAAAGTACGAAGTGTTATTCGTGACAGGAAAAGCGTATTACGACTGGTTTCAAAAAGATACCTATCCAAAAAATGTAAAAATTGTACCGTATCTAGACGAAATGCTTCGTGTATTGAAGAAAACAGATGTCATTGTCACACGTGCCGGGGCTTCTACCATCGCTGAAATTACCGCTTTAGGAGTACCGAGTATTATGGTTCCTAGTCCTTATGTTACCCACAATCATCAATTGAAAAATGCCAAAGTGTTAGAGGACAAAGGGGCAACCATCGTATTAGAAGAAAAAGACTTTACGAAAGAAAAATTGATAGAAAAAATCGACTATATATTGAATGATAAAGAAGTTTATGAGAAAATGAAGAAAAGTGCCAAAGCCTTAGGAGTAGAGGATTCGGCAACAAGAATCTATGAAACGATTCGAACCTTGATAGATGGAGAATAAACATGAAAGAATTACTGAAAGAGTTGAAGTTAGAAGAATATGGAAAAGTTCTAAAAAATGTATCACTCAAAGATTACACCACCTACAAAGTAGGAGGAAAAGCCAAATGGATGATTTTTCCTAAAAATGCAGATGCTTTAGTGGAACTAATTCGCAAACTAAAAGCGTTAGAAACTCCCTATATGATTTTAGGAAAAGGATCCAATGTATTATTTAGTGATAAACCATATAAAGGAGTCATCATTAAATTAGATTCCTTCGATTCTATTACTTGGAGAGGAAATAAAGTGACAGCGGGAGCGGGTGTTTCTCTCATCAAATTGGCAACGATGGCTTGTAAAAAAGGACTTTCAGGACTAGAATTTGCGACGGGAATTCCGGGAACGGTCGGTGGCGCAGTTTATATGAATGCTGGGGCGTATAAAAGTGATATGGGGTACGTCGTTACTTCCGTAAAAGTATTAACTCCTTCTCTTCGAATCATCACGATGGTAAATCGAGAATTACAGTTTCATTATCGCACTTCGTTTCTGAAAACGCATCCTGGATACATCTGCCTAGAAGCAACCATTAAATTAAAACCAGGAAAGAAAGAAGAAATCGAAGCTTTGGTTCGTGAAAGAAAAGAAAGACGTTTGAAAACGCAACCATTAGAATTTCCTTCTGCGGGAAGTGTTTTTCGGAATCCTGATGGTTTATTTGCGGGAAAACTCATTGAAGATTTGGGATATAAAGGACTTTCAAAAGGTGGGGCAATGGTCAGTGAAAAGCATGCCAATTTCATCATCAATCAGAAAGATGCCAAAGCCCAAGATATTAAAGATTTAATTGAATTTCTTCAAGAAGAAGTCAAAGAAAAATACGATATTGATTTAAAGGTGGAACAAGAATTTAAAAATTGGGAGTAGCCTATGAAAAAGAAAGAAAAGAAAAAGTTAAAAATTCGATGGGTATCCTTTCTAGTTGCGTTTGGAATCATTGGACTTCTTGGCGCAGTTGGTTGGTATTTGTCTAAAGAACCGATAAGAAACATTTATGTCAAAGGAAACAATTATCTTTCCGATGAAGAAATTATCGAGATAGCGGAACTAGAAAACTATCCGAGTTTTTTATTGACTTTTTCTTTTGATATCCAAAAAAAAATAGAAGAAAATCCATGGATAGAAAGTGTCAAAATCAAAAAAAAGTTTTGGGGGATCGTCCGTATCGAAGTCAAAGAACGAGAAGCCTTATTTGAAAAAGTAGAAGATCAAATCGTCGTTTTAACGGATGGAAAAGAAATTCCCAAAGAGGAATGCAGAGACTCTGTCACTCAATTATTAAATTATGTTCCAGATACGAAATATGATTCTTTGGTAAAGCAAATGGCTAGAATTGAACCGAGTATTCGCTACTTAATTTCCGAAATGACCTATTTACCAAATGAGCAGGATAAAGATCGTTTCCTTTTATATATGACAGATGGAAACTATGTATATTTAACTTTAACCAAATTCAAACATATCAATTACTATGAACAGGTATTAGAAACATTGGAAGGAAAAAAAGGAATTCTTTACCTAGATTCAGGAAATCATTTTCAAATTATGGAAGGATAAAAACATTTTTTTCGTCCAAACCACTTCGTTTTGGAAATAATCATAGAGGGAAGGATATTCCTTCTTTTTTCATGAAGCGAGGAGGGAAAATGACAGAACAGAGAATCAAAACAGAAGAAAAGTTTCTTTCTTTAGGAAGAGATACCGTTTTTAAATACCTTTTTAAGAATCCGAAAACAAGAGGTTGGTTGAAGAAATCATCGAGAAAAAATTTCATTTGGATTTACGAGAATTTGAACTGTTGGATAACGAACTCAATACAGGGAACCATCGAAAAGATTATCGCCTCGATTTGTTTTTAAGGAAAGGCAACGAAATCATCATTATAGAAATGAATCAAACAGATACTTCCGGGGTGGAGGCCAAAAGCTATCAATACTTGTATCGAGTGGCGGGTATGCGGTATGCCCAAGGAGAGGAATATACAAGAACCAAAACCACTTTGATTCTATGGAACTGTTTTCGCAATAAAAAATATCCACAGATGAAAACAGCCCAATACGAATTTGTCGATCAAAAAAGTGGTGCGATGATACAGGATATACAAAGTTTTGAATTGTATTTACCAAATTATAAGGAAGCGTGGTACGATAAGGATGAAACGGATGTGAGTTTGTCATTATTTTCTTGCCATAGTTACGAGGAAATGAGACAAAAAACAACCAATCCTAAAGACCTAAAGATTATTAAAGAATTGGAGGAATTATCAATGTGGGAGTTAGATGGATTAACAGAAGAAGATTGGGAAAATGTGAGAAGAAAAACAGAAAATACCATTCGCAAAGCAGCCTATCAAGATGGCTTGAAAAAGGGAAGTAGAAAAGGTCTCAGAGAAGGAAGAAATAAAGGAAGAAAAGAAGGAAGAAATGAAGGAATCTATCAAGCAAGAATAAAGATGGCAAAATCTCTATTGGAAGATAAGAGCCAATTTTCTAACGAATTTATTTCCAAACATACGAATTTATCGATTCAGGAAATTGAAAAAATAAAGAGACAAGAGTCTGAACCAACCGAAAAAAGATTTCGGAAGATGCGTCAAGATTTCTAATCAAAAAATAAATAGGTCGAGTGTTTGTCTTATTTATTTTTTTTTGTAAATTTTTCACTTTTTGTCTTTGTTCGCTTTCCAATCAGAAAGAAATACGATATAATGATATCAACTACGGAGGTATGACAATGTATAGTTATATGATTGGAAAAGTGAGAGAAGTAGAGGGGAATGCCATTATCTTGGAAGTGAATGGAATTGGATATCTAATCAATACACCTAATCCGTATGCCTTTGACCTAAATCAGGAATATCAAGTCTATGTATATCAACAAATTCGAGAAGACGAACATAGTCTCTACGGATTTAAAACCAAGGAAGAAAAAGAGTTGTTTTTACAGTTGATTGGTGTCAAAGGATTAGGACCTAAGATGGCACTACCGATACTAGCCACGGGTTCCATTTCTGGAATTATGGATGCCATCGAAAGGGAAAATATTCTATATCTAAAGAAGTTCCCTAAAATTGGTGAAAAATTAGCTCGTCAAATCGTACTAGATTTGAAAGGAAAAATCTCAATTGAACTTTCTTCTGATGCACCTACCAGTGGATATGAAGAGTTGTTAGAAGTATTGGAAGGACTCGGATACAAAGAGAAAGAAGTTCGTGGCATTCTTCCAAAAGTCGATGCGAGTCTATCCATTGAAGAACAAGTCAAGGAAGCACTAAAATTCTTATTGAGATAACAAGGAGGCATGAGAGATGGAGGAAAGGGTAATTACTTCGGAAGAACTCGACGAAGACAAAGCATTTCAAAACATTCGACCTGATACCATCGATCAATATATTGGACAGGAAGAAGTAAAACAAAATATCAAAGTTTATATTGAATCCGCCAAGATGCGGGGAGAATCCTTAGACCATGTATTACTTTATGGACCCCCGGGACTAGGAAAGACGACGTTGGCCAACATCATTGCCAACGAACTAGGAGTCAATCTTCGAACGGCGAGTGGTCCCAGTATTGAAAAACCAGGAGATTTGGCAGCCATCCTGTCGACACTAGAAAAAAATGATGTGCTTTTTATCGATGAAATCCATCGAATGCCATCCTATATTGAAGAAATTCTTTATCCAGCGATGGAAGATTATGCCTTAGACATCATCTTCGGTAGTGAAGGAAATTCGAGAAGTATTCGAATCAATCTCCCACCATTTACATTAGTAGGTGCCACGACGAGAATTGGAGATTTAACTTCTCCCTTACGAGATCGTTTTGGAATCATCTCTAAATTACAGTTTTATACGGTAGAGGAACTAACAAAGATTGTCGAACGAACGTCCAAAGTCTTAGAGGTTCCCATCGAACATGATGCCGCTAGAGAATTGGCTTCTCGGAGTAGAGGAACCCCTCGAATTGCCAATCGTCTCTTTAAAAGAGTAAGAGATTTTGCCTTAGTAGAAGGAAACGGTGTCATCGACTTAGAAATCACCAAAAAAGCACTGACAAGACTCAAAATCGATGAAAAAGGGCTGGATGATACCGACCATCAATTGTTACTTGCCATTATTCAAAAATTTAATGGAGGACCGGTAGGAATTGAATCAGTAGCGAGTGCCATTGGTGAAGAAGTAACAACCATTGAAGATGTTTATGAGCCATATTTATTACAACAGGGATATTTAAAACGAACTCCAAGAGGAAGAATGGTAACCAACTTGGCTTATGAACATTTAAAGATAGAATATCAAAATAGTATATTTAATTAATAAAAAGGAGAAAAGGGTTATGGAAAAAAATGAAGAAGTATTTGACAAAATCATGGATGGAATGGAATTGAGTGATATCATTGCCATGATTAACGAAGAAGTTGAGAACGATTTCTCTTTAGTAGAAGAATATGATGGGATGAAAAAATGGAATTCTCTTCCTGTCTTGCTTTTAGAAGAGGGAGAAAAAAAAGAAAAAATTGATGCTTTTATCCGCTATGTAGATGACATGCTCATTTCGAAAAAGGAGAAAGTATCCTATTTAATTACGCTATCTAGTTTGGTCGAACATGGAAAAATTAAAATTGAAAAAATGGAGGATGGACATATCTTCTTATTAGTCAATTTCTTCCGAACGAGGACGGTCAAAGAAATGACAAAATTGCTATCTCTTGTAAATACCCCTGAGTTAGCTATTGCGGTTCGAATGAAAACATTGGAATTAGATGTGCGTACGGAAATTTTAAACTACGTTGTAGATCAATATCAAAAACAGAATATTGATCGGAGTACAAAAAAAGATTTTTTAGCGAAAATGATTGACACAATTCAAAACCTCGATTATTATAAGTTGCTAGATTTGATGCGTCCGGATGAGCATATCGAGGTGTAGAAAAAATGAACGTAGAAGATTTTGATTATGAGTTACCTGAGCGGTTGATCGCCCAAGTTCCTCTTAAAAAAAGAGATGCTTCTCGTTTGCTAGTTTTGGATAAGAATACCGGGGAAATTGAACATCATCAATTCCCCGATATTTTAGGTTATATGGAAAAAGGGGATACGTTAGTAATCAACGATACAAAAGTACTACCGGCCCGCTTGATTGGAGTCAAAGAAGAAACAGGAGCGGTGATTGAAATCCTCTTATTAAAAGAAATGGAAAACCATACTTGGGAATGCCTAACCAAACCAGCCAAACGAGTCCATGAAGGAACCATTCTCACATTTGGAGAAGGAAAATTGAAAGCCAAGTGTATCAAAGAATTGGAAGAAGGAATTCGTCATTTTGAAATGATTTATGACGGAATTTTTTTGGAGATTTTAGACCAATTAGGAACGATGCCCTTACCACCATATATTCATGAACAATTAAAAGAAAAAGATCGATACAACACGGTTTATGCCAAGAACTTAGGAAGTGCGGCCGCACCGACCGCAGGGTTGCATTTTACGAAAGAATTATTAGAAAAAGTGAAAGAGAAAGGAGTCCATGTCGTTACGGTGACGCTGCACGTGGGATTAGGAACCTTTCGTCCAGTCAGTGTATCCAAAATCGAAGAGCACAAGATGCATAGCGAATATTACGAAATGAGTCAAGAAACAGCGGATATTTTAAATCAAACAAAAAAAGAAGGACATAAAATTATCGCGGTAGGAACAACCAGTGTCCGTACGTTAGAAACCATACGTCAAAAACATTCAGAATTTTGTGCCTGCAGTGGCATGACCGATATTTTTATCTATCCAGGATATCAATTTCAAGCAGTCGATCGTTTAATTACGAATTTTCATTTACCAAAATCGACTCTCATCATGTTGGTCAGTGCGTTAGCGGGAAGAGAAAAAGTTTTAAAAGCCTACCAAGAAGCAGTCAAACAAGAATATCGATTCTTTTCTTTTGGAGATAGTATGTTAATCAAATAAATTCTTTTTCCATAGGGGGTGAAAGAGATGAAAATGCAAAATCGAACTCTAAATATATACGATTATGATTCTTATAATGAAGAAGAAAAAGCACAATTGAGAAAGTGGAATCAGGAAATTATCGAGGTACTTTATCAGGAACACGATTATGAAAAAGGGTATGTTCTATTAAACGAAATCAAAGAAGGACTAGAAGAAATGGGCGCTTTTAGTGATATCTACTATAAGATTTACAGTACCAAAGTAATTCTAGATTCCCGTCAAATGATAGGTCCTGTCAATGCCCGTTGTCGCCGGATATACGATGTTTATTTAACCTGTATCAAGCAAAAAGATTTTCGAAATGCAATGAAAATGCTCCATTACTATGAAGAATACGGAAAAGAAAATCAAGCCTTGATTGATTTATGTTATGCAGAACTATATATCAAATTATCGCAATTTAAAAAAGCAGAAGTATATTTACGTCGTTGTGAAAGAAATCATAGTGAAAATCCAAGGTATTATATCCTATGTGCAGAACTCTATTACAAGAAAAAAGAATATGCCAAAGCGGTTCGACTTACTCCATGGATTGAAAAATATGATGGTCATATGACAACCTCCATCTATCAATTACTCGCTGAATCGGATTATCTAGTTGGTGACGAAGACGAGATGCGAAGAATGTGTCGTATTCTCGAAACCATGGTAGGAGGAAAGGAAAGATATGAAAAAAATTTCCCAGAGATTCAAAGAGTCGCTTTGAAAAACCAGATCACAGAATATCCTACCAATCGGAATTATTTGGTTTCTTTCCAAATCGCCTTAGATGAAGAAGATTGGGACAACGCCATTTTTTATTTAAATATTCTAGAAGGTAGACAAAAAAATGAATTGGATGCCCAAAATGGAGAGAAGTTAAAACGACATTTAAAAATAAAAATGAAAGAAAAGGGAGTACAAAGTGAAGATTAAATACCATTTAATACAAGAAGAAAAGAATACCAAGGCAAGACTAGGAATCATCGAAACCAATCATGGAACGGTCGAGACTCCTATGTTCATGCCAGTAGGAACAAGGGCAACTGTCAAAACGCTCACTCCAGAAGAACTCTACGATATGCATACCGGTGTCATCCTCTCCAATACGTATCATTTATGGCTACGTCCAGGAGAAGATTTAATTGCCAAAGCAGGAGGACTTCATACCTTTATGAATTATCACGGACCCATCTTGACGGATAGTGGAGGGTACCAAGTCTTTTCTCTAGCGAAACCGAAAGATATTACGGAAGAAGGCGTCCATTTTCGCAGTCATATCGATGGATCCAAACTCTTTTTAACACCAGAAAAAAGTATCGAAATTCAAAACAAACTTGATAGTGATATTGCCATGAGTTTCGACGAGTGTCCCCCTGCCAGTGCCAGTCACGAATATATGAAAAAAAGTATCGAACGGACACTACGTTGGGCCGAAAGAGGAAAAAAAGTCCATCAGAATGAAAATCAGAGTCTCTTTGGAATTGTCCAAGGAGGACCCTATGAAGATTTACGAAAATATTCGGCGACCGAAACAGTAAAAATGGACTTTGATGGATACAGCATCGGAGGAGTCGCAAACGATGGAGAGTCCAAAGAAGACATGTATAAAGCCATTGAATATTCGATTCCTTATCTACCAAAAGAGAAGCCAAGGTATCTAATGGGAGTAGGGGAACCAAGTGATATTGTCGAAGGAGTCATTCGCGGAATCGATATGTTTGATTGCGTGTTACCGACACGGATTGCCCGTCATGGGCACGCTTTTACGAAAGAGGGACGAAAAAATTTAAAAAATGCTTGTTATAAAGAAGATTTTACGCCGATTGAGAAAGATTGTGACTGTTACGCCTGTCAGAATTATACAAAGGCTTATATTCATCATCTTCTTCAAGTAGAAGAATCGTTAGGAGGAAGATTGCTTTCCATCCACAACATTCGCTTTCTTATTCATTTGACGGAAGAGATTCGGGAAGCGATAAAAGAAAATCGTCTTCTCGAATTCCGCGATGCCTTCTATCAAACCTATCCTAAAAAAGAGACAAATAAACAGAAAAAAGAAAAGAAGTAACACCATTGGTTACTCCTTTTTTTGACTAATTCCTGCCATACTTCCGAAGATAGGGGTCAATAAGAAAAGAAAATAATAAAGAAGCGAAGAAAGATGCATTCCCTGACGGTAGACTAAAAAACGAAGAAGAAGAAAAAGGAAACAAACCACCAACCCGATTTTTAGTCCTTCTAACCAACCTTTCTTTTCGGCTTTTTTTCCTAAATAAAAGCCGCTGATGAAGAAAGAAATAAAGACAAGAACCGTTGTAATGGTATCGGCAACCGCATCGGAAAATAAACGGAAGTATCCGAGAATCGTCCCTAAAAGATTCGAAAAAAGAAACAATCCTAAGAAAAGAAGCAATGCGATACCATATTTTTTCAAATTCATAAAATCACCTTGGTATACTCTATGAAATTGTATATTTTTTATGCGAAAAACCATACTAGAATTAGGTGACAATATGGATTATTTGATTGTTTTAGGACGAACTGGATTATTTTACGTTTTAATTACCGTTTTATATCGTTTTATGGGAAAAAGAGAAGTAGGTCAATTAGGAATTGTCGATTTGATTGTGTCCATTCTCATCGCAGAATTAGCGGCCATGTCCATCGACAAAAGACAGGAAAGTGTGTTTCTTTCCATTTTACCCATTGTCTTTCTCGTAGCCATTCAAATCGGACTAGCGTATTACTCTCTAAAAAATGCCAAAGCAAGAGATGCGTTTGATGGAACACCTTCTATTATCATCAAAAAAGGTATCATCAATTTCAAGGAAATGGTCAAACAACGATATAATATCGACGATTTATTGACCCAACTCCGAGAGCAGCACATTCGTAGTATTGAAGAAGTCGATTATGCCATTTTGGAAACCAGTGGAAATTTAAGTGTCTTCAAAAAGAAAGAAAAAGAGGAGTCCTTGTGTCCACTCCCACTGATCCTAGATGGAACGATTCAAAAAGATACATTGAAAGAACTCAATAAAAATGAAAAGTGGGTAAAGGAAACCCTAAAAAAAGAAGGCGTCTCTTTAAAAGAAGTATTTTATGCCTTCTATCATGAAAAGAAAATCTTTTTAATTCGTCAATCCGATTTGGCAAAATAAAAAATTCCCGTAGGAATTCACTTTTTGAAATGACGGTGAAAATCATTAAACTAAGAAAACTCAAAGCCATATTCTTTCGAGAATTTGGATCCTAGAGTACTGACTGGAAAGTGTTTCGTATAGGGGAAGGGGGACTTTAGCCATAATTTGGAGATAGTCTCCATACTTTTTTTCGAGAATTCGCTCTTTCCCAATCTGTCCTAAAAGAGTATTTTCTTTTTGAAATTCTGTTTCTAACAAAATGAGATATCCTTTTTCTAGTTCTTTCATTTCGGAAACAGAAAGAGCCTCCAAAACCGCTTTTCGATAGGCCCTTACCAAGCCACCAGCCCCTAACTTAATCCCACCGAAATAACGAATCACGACGCATAGAACCAAGTTTAAATCGTATTGAGAAAGGACTTCCATCATAGGAACTCCTGCCGTCCCACCAGGTTCTTTATCATCGGAAGATTTTTTCAAATCATGAATGATATAGGCATAACAGTAGTGATCGGCATCCTTGTATTCTTTCTTTAAATCTCCCATGATCGTTTGCACTTCTTCCAGAGAAGTGACGTAAAATAATTTTGTGATGAAACGGGATTTTTTGATTTCTATTTCCGAAGTTACAGAGTGGCAAATTTTTTTCATTTTTCTCACCAACCTCATTATAACATAACGCCTTGGAGAAGCCCAAGAAGAATCATTTTTTCCCTAAGTGTTTTTGGTAGAATGTTTCTGCTTCTTGGAATTCTTTTTCGGCTTTCGTAAAGTCTCCCTCTCCAAAAGAGAAGATGCCCCAATCAAAAATTTCCGCAAGAGAAGCCCGTTCTCTTTTTAAACGAAACAAAAACTGAAAAACTTTTTCAGGATTTTCTTGATAACGTTCCATCAAATCGAAAGAACCCAAATACGAAGTGAAAAGCATCAGTTTATCGATATAGGACGTTTCATAAATTTGGGAAACCAAAGAAGCATCCGTTCGATAACAAGAATGTAGTTTCGCCAATCGATTATTGGTTTTCGAAAAATGAAATTGTCGAGAAGAAGCATCTTTTAATAATAAATCTCCCAAAAACATATCTTCGATAGAAGCCAAAGCATTATGACAATTATTGACCTTGGAAATAGCGGGAACCTCGGGCGAAATACCTTGTTTCTGCCAATACCTTTCGACGATTCGTTCTGCCAAGAATCCTTCTACTTCTGTAAAAAAATAATTCCCACAAGTCGCATCGGCAGCAATATCAAAGTCCGAAAAAATAGCGTGAAATACTTCATGGACAAAACAAGATAAATCATGATAAGTCGATTGCAAAGCACAGTGAATGTACGTCTTTCGAAGGGTAGGAATCGGAAAAGAAAGGGCATATACTTGAAAAAAGTTTCCTTGCATTAAAGCATTCTTTCCTTGAAACTGAAAAGGAGAAGGGTTCGCATGAATCATTTGTTCATAGGCCGCAAGAACCTCGGAGTCTCCTGCCTCTTTTAAAATATCCCAAGTAATTTCCATCAATTCTTCGATAGTATAGTTCTTTTGTCGTTGTTCAATGGGTCCAAAGTCGTAAAGCAAGAACTGTGGAAAGGCCTTTTCTACCATCGAACGGTACGCTTCTGGAATATTGTGAAAGGATTGATAAAAGAATTTCTTTAACATCGCTGGTGAAGGAGATTTTTTACGGGGAAACCGTTTTTCTTGAAAAATTTTCTGGAATGCTTGATAAGAATCTTCTTCGGTCTCAAACTCTTTTTGTTCCAAAAGATAAAGCATATCGCTGAGACACTCTTCTCCTGCGACTAATTGAGAAAACTGTCTTTTTTGTTCGTTCGATAACAAAAAGCGAGGAAAAGAATCTATCTTGCTTTCGATTTCCTCTAACTCTCTTTCAATGGTTTCTTTATCCCAACCGTAAGGCATTCTCCTCATCCCATTCTTTCATCGATTCAACGTTTTCTAGTCGAGGATTATTCTACACGGTTTTACTAAAAAGTCAACAACCTTCCTTTTCCTACTAGATGAATGAGAGAAAAGATAGTATAATCTTGAATTTATCAGTTTTGAAAGAGTAAAATCTCCCAATCCCTTTGTTTATAAGGAATTGAGAGATTTTTT